>NZ_CAURPW010000013.1 GCF_963526985.1 uncultured Campylobacter sp. | reverse complement strand
CTCTATTAAACAACGCTACGTAGAGCTGAGCTACTTGCGCTTGAGTTACTGCCATTTTAGGGACTCCTTTAATTGTGATTTAAATTTATATCTTTTATAGATTGCGTGCAATTATAGCATAAAAAATAAAATTTGTTTAAAGAAGAAGTAAAAAGCTAGTGGAAGAGTTAGGTTGGACGGCTAAAACTATGATATAAAATGATAAATATTAAATCAAAAGAAAAAGTCTCCCGACGTAAGTCGGGAGATGAATATAGCGAAACTAACTAATATCAGTTTATATTAAACGTTCCCTGAGTGGTATCATATGTAGCGATGATATCATCTGCTCTGACACCGGCTAGCTTTACAAGGTGGTCGTTGGCAGTTAGCGTAGTAGAGCCAGTAGCAGCATTATGAACTACATAGGTATCGTTGCCGTAAGTGAAGTATGAAACTTTATTTACGTCATCAGCGCCCGCAACTCCCAAGGCAGCATTAATAGCTTCTTTAAGAGTAGTTTTGTCTCTTACTACGCTATCGGCTATTTTCTGAATACCGCTAACCGCTCCAAATTTAATCTTATCGCCGCTAGAAGCGTCGCTAATTACTACATATTTGCTAGCGTCAGCATCGGTCTTTGCATTAGTTACGACGAATTCGTCGCCACCCGCTCCGCCTTTTACGGTAATGGTTTTACTCGCAGTTAGCGTACCGAATGTAATCTTATCATCGCCTGCGCCGAGATCTATATCTAGATTTCTAATAGTAGTCTCTGAAAGCATATTATTTTGTAAAGTAACGGTATCTTCGCCGCCGGTAGCTTTAAGAGAGATCAAATTTTTCGCGTTAAGGGCATCTAAGGTTATAGTGCCTTTTTCTACATTTCTAAGACCGCTTAAGTCAATAGTTCTTAGGCTATCGCCGGTATTGCTAGTATTTAGAGTATACTCGTCATATCCGGCTCCAAGATCGCCGCTAACTTTAATATTTTCGACACCTACTATGCTATTTGTTTTTGTTATATTGATAGTATCATTTTTTACCGAACCTGTAATGTCTGCTTTAAAATCTCTACCGCCAGCTATTCTTAGATCTATAGGAGCCTCGTTCGTTCCCGTTATGTAAGAAATTTTTAGCTTTATATCATTTGCAGTTAACCAAGCTGGACCGTTGTCCTCAAACGATGTCACTCCAAGGGTTTGACCGAGATCTATATCTATTTTGTTTGCAGCTATATTTCCGATAGTTACCTTATGCGCCGTACCGCCTTTTACGATCACGCTATCAGTCGCATCGGTATAGTCAAGAGTAGATGATAGTATCAAGTGCTGGATATTTGCACTATTGTTTTCGATATTTAAAGTTCCCGCATTACTAGTATCTATCTCAACCTCACCGCGAGTATCGTTATTTAGTGACACGTTGATGGTGCCTTGAGTATTTAGAGTAGCATGTAAGGACTGATAGTTATGAGCCTCTATAGTAGCTTGCAGATGATCAGCCGTTAAATTTATATCCTGAATAGACGTACTTCTGTGAGCGTTATCTGAAGACTGAATACCTGCAACTACGGTAGCAGATGACTTTTCGTTAGTACCCTTTAAATTTATAGTCGAAAGAGTCGCAAAGTGATCTTCGGTAGCGGTATTTTTTAGCGTAAATCTACCTGCAGTGGTTACATCTAATGTCTTAAGGGCTTTTAGCTTATTTGCTGTGGAATCAAATACACTATCTGCTTGTGTCGTAGTTACCTTCATAGATGTAGCCAACGGCGCATCAAAGCTTAAATTTTTACCTCCGACGTCTTTTGAATCCATAGTAAGCGTAAGAGCAGTAGCTTTATCTGCTTTTATCGTACCCGTTCCAGAGATAATACCTTTTAAGCTTACGTCTAGTTTCGTAGCATTAGCTGCCGTAACGCTAACTAGCTTACTATCCGTATCAATTTCGTTAGTGTAGTTGACGGCGTTTAAATTTGCAGTGTCTATAGTAATTTTATTACCTGCTCCAGTACTTGTTAAAACATTAAGGGTTTTAAGATTAGCCGAATTTATGACATTTAAGCTTTTATTGCTCATCGTATCTTTCAAGCCCACCGTTAAGCTTGTTACATCCGGAGATTTCTCAAGGTCTAAAACAGCAGGAACGCTAGTTGTTATCTCAGAATTTTTAAATATTAAATTCTCAATAGAAGTACTTTCTAGTTTTCTAGCAGTATTAAGTCCGCCGTCTAAATCGTTAAATTCGAGAGTATCGTTGCCGTCGCCGCCGTTTACTTTAAATATACCCACGCTTGCGCTATTGATATTAGCCTTGAAGGTATCGTTGCCTTTACCGCCTTTTACATCCTCTAAAGTAGTATATCCGCCTACTAAATTAGCCGATAGGTTTGCATTTAAGGCTGATGCGTCAAAATTTGTAGTAACGCCGTTAGGTGCGGCTTTAGTACCTGCTAGAGCTATATCTAGAGCCGCATCGCCTTTTACGACTATATTTTTATTGTTAACGCCGCTTATATAGCTTGCAGAGCCTTTAGTAGTAATGTTTAGCTTTTCGATGCCACTAAATGTTGTAACAATAGAATTTGACATCATACCCTCAGCGGTAGCTGCGCCTACATTGTCTAAAGTGAGATTTTGCTCGTCGTTAGAGCCTGCGATTATAGCAGGGTTGTAGGTCAGAAGTATATCGCCTGATTTTACGTTTGCGGCGCTTAGATCAACGATGTTGGCTAAATTTATAACTCTAGTCGCGCTATCTCCGCCGATATTTACTTTTCTTAAGCCCTCTACGCCTTCAGCGTTAAATACCTTTCTAGTGCCGCTATTGTTAGTTAAATTTAGATTTTCTACGTTTCTCAAATATCCGCCGGAAAATCCGTTAAAATTTGTAGTCATATCCGCATTTAGCGTATCTTCGCCAGAACCGCCGTCGATCTTATCTTCAGGATTAAACGTATTTTGAGAAACTACGGAGCTTATAACGCCGTTAATGACATCTGCCTTCGTAGTGCCGTTTACGGTATCTTCGCCGGTAGTTAGAGTGTGATAAGCGGTGTTTGCCAGCTGATCTACTCTAGCTTTTTGCTCGGTTAAATTCGTAGCGTTCGTAGTTCTGATAATCTCTTGGAAAGGAGTGTAATCGTAATTACCGCTATTATCTTGAGCTATTTGAGAAATTTTTTGCGCCATGTAGGCTGAAATTTCGGTTTTATTTGCAAAAGTCGCCGCAGCAACCGGGTCAGCCGCTCTAGCCGCCGCCGAAGTAGCCACCTCGAATAATTTTACGATAGTGTCGCCTCTTGAGTTGCCGGCTTGGATGTGTCTAACCCATGCGTCGATACCGCTTGGGTCTTGCGAGTAATCCTTGCCTAGGATATTTTTATAAAGCATTTCGACAAAATCTTTATCTTGATTGATTCTGCCGTTATAGTAGGATCTAGCCGCATCGGAATTTAGCATCTCTTGCGCTATTTGAGCTTGCGTTTTATTCGCTCCAGCTCTAACCCATGCGTTAAAGCCATCTCCCTCGGGAGCGCGGTTAAATAACGCTACGTAAAGTTGCGCGACTTGCGCTTGTGTTACTGCCATTAAGGACTCCTTTTTAATGTTTTTCTTGAGTTTTTGGGTATCTTTACAGAATACTGTCGCTAATTATATCATAAAAACGGTTTAAAACGCAAAAATAAAAACAAATTTTACTTAAACGCTCTTTGAAGGTCTCTCATCATTTCGACTGAAATGTTTGAGTTTAGCCACTGTATCTCCAGATAAGAAAGCACGAGATTATAAGCCGCCGTTAGTGCTTCGTTCCTGGTTTTAAACACTCTAGCGCGCGCGTCGAATAAATTTACGGCGTCTTTTAGACCCTCTTCGTAGCCTCTTTCTATCGATTTTTCGTAAAGTTCGGCATTTTGTAGCGACCTATGCATTAGCTCGCACTCGTCGATATAGTTAAGATAGTTGTTAATCGCCTTTTTTTGGCTGATTTCTATCTCTTTTTTTATATCTTTTTGCTGTTCTATGCTGGCTAAATTTAACAGCTTGCCCTCCTCGACCCGCGAGCTGGTAGACCCGCCGGTATATAAAGGCAGAGTAAATCTAAGCATAGTATCTAGCTGCCTGCGTTTGTCGCCCGAATAGTCGTTGTCGTCGTAATATAAATTTGAGTAGCTGATACTAAAATCAAGCGTCGGTAGATGCTCGCTTTTTCGTTTTTTATACTCTTGCTCGGAAATTTCGACCGCAAGCACGCTGTCTTTGTATTTAAAATTTCTAGCCACGTCGCCAAACTGGGCTAAATTTATGCTTTTAAAAAACTCGGTGTCGATATTTTTAAAGCTATCTTTGACCTCAACCTCTTGTCCGACTAGTTTCGTTAGCTCCAGTTTTGCCACTTCGATATTTAGCTTGGCTTTGTTTACGCCTAGCATCGCCTCGTCTAGTCTTACTTTGGATTCTAGCATATCCATTTTATTTACCAGACCGAATTCCAAAGACTTTTGCATTTGGTTAAATTTGGCACGATTGGCCTCCTCGTAGCTTTGCGCTAGAGCTAGCGTCTCAGAGGCGAAAGTATAGTTAAAATACGCCTCTACGACCTTTTTTGCTAGCTCTTGCTTAGCGTTTTCATAGACGAGTTCGTTGCCTCTTACTCTGATTTCTTCTTGGTTTCTTTGATACCAGATAGCGGGTCTAAAAACGCTTTGGCTAAGGCTAACGCCTACTTTTTTATAGCTTTCGTTTATTTTAGATACTCTACGTCTATCCATCCTATCGTATTTTTCGCCGATATAAGACGCCTCAGCGTTAATGGTAGGCAAAAACATAGCCGTAGCTTGAGAAAGTCTCTCCTGGGAGGCTATGTTGTTGTACATATTCATCTTTACCTCGTTATTATTTTCTAACGCCATCTCGTAGGCTTCAGAGAGGCTGACGCTTTGAGCGAAAGCAAAATTTGAAGCCAATAAGGCGGAAAGTAAAATTTTAGTCTTCATTAAACGCCCTTTTAAACATATCTATGAATGGTTTTAAGATATACTCCAGCATCGTTCTGTCGCCGGTCTTTATCATAACCTCTACAGGCATACCTGGCACGATAAAAAACTCGTTTCTATCAAATTCTTTCATACCCTCCGGCGTAAGCTCGGCTTTTATATCGTAATAAGAGTGTCCGGCGTTATCCTGAACGCTATCTGCCGATACGTACGTAATTTTGCCTTCCATAACGAAGCTTGGTTTATGCTGAAATGCGCTAAATCTAATGTCGGCAAGTTGTCCTACATGCACGGTGTCGATATCCACTACGTTTAGCTTAGCTTCTACGACGTAGTCGGTATCGTCTGGCACTATGCTCATGATCCTCTCGCCCGGCCTTATGACTCCGCCGATAGTATGAAATGCTAGCTCTACGACGCTACCTTCTACCGGAGATTTTACGATGGTGCGCTCGGATTGGTCTTTTAGCGCGTTATATCGCTGCTCCAAGTCTACGAGGCGAATTTTAGCGTCTTCGAGTTTTTTTAGGATATCTTCTTTAAAACTCCTATCTCTTAGAGCTATCTGTCCTTGTGTCTCGTTTATCTGAACGCCTAGCCTTGCGATCTCGGCGGTACCGGCAGCTAGTTCGCCCTCAACCGCGGTTTTTTCTCTATTTAGGTCGCGAAGTCTGACTTTATCGGCTAATTGCTCTTTAAAAAGCCTTTCCCACTCCCTTATCTCTTCATTTAAAGAAGCGATACGGTCTTTTTTGGCGCTCATGATGGCTTTTGCGCCCTGGATTTGATTTTCCAGCTGCTTTATGCGCTGTTTTAAGATAGTTTTTTCGTTATCGAGCAGCTTTTTTTGCTCGTTAAATATACTAATCTGACCGTTAGCGACCTCTTCATAGCCGCTTATTTGCTTTATATCGTCGCTAAATTTGATCTCATTAGCATCGTCTTTTTGCGCTTCTAGCCTAGAAACTATGGCGCTAGTGCGTAGATAATCGGCTCTAACGATACCTATCTCGCTTTGCAATGCGGCGTTTTTTATCTCCACTAGCGGATCGCCTGCTTTGACTACGTCTCCGTCTTTGACGAAAATTTTATCTACGACGCCGCCTTCTAAGTGCTGGATAATCTTTTTATTACTTACGACGTTTATCTTGCCTACGGCTACCGCAGCGCTATTTAGAGGCGCCATACCTAGCCATATCCCAAAAACTCCCACGAGCATAAATATAACGAAAATGCCGAAATTTACCGTGCCTTTTTCACTCTTAAGTATCATTTATTCCTCCGAATCGTCAAGGCTTATGCTTGGGCGGTTTTGTTTTTGCTGCACTTGAGCTTGTTGCGCGTTGGCTTTGTTAAGCTCGGCGAGTACGGCGTCTCTGGCTCCGAAATACATCAATCTACCGCCGTTTAATACCGCGATTTTATCCACTAAATTTAAGATATTTAGCTTATGGGTTATTAGCACGATAGTAGCTTTGCCTTTCATACTAGAAAGCGCAGCAAAAAGCGCTCTCTCGCCCTCCTCGTCAAGGCTGGCGTTAGGCTCGTCTAGTACGATTATCTTAGGCTCTTTATAAAGCGCTCTAGCTAGAGCGACTCTTTGACGCTGGCCGCCGCTTAGGCTCGCGCCGCCGATACCGATTTTAGTTTCGTAGCCGTCGGGTAAATTTAATATCATATCGTGGACGTTGGCCAGCTTTGCCGCGCGAACGATCGCTTCGCTGTCAAGTTCGCCGAATCTCGCGATATTTTCAGCGATATTTCCTTCAAAAAGCTCGACGTCTTGCGGCAAATATCCGACAAACCGTCCTAAATGATCGCTGTTATACTGCGTGATATCGGCTCCGTCTATACGCACTACGCCGTGAAACACCGGCCATACTCCCAGCATCGCTCTAGCCAGCGAGCTTTTGCCCGCAGCGCTTGGACCGATGATAGCGCACATATCGCCGCTTTTTAGTTCGAAATTTATCCCCATCAAAGTAGGCGCTTTGCCGTGAGGCGGCACTAGGCTTATGCTTTCTAAGAATATATCGCCCTGTGGATCCGGAAGTTTAAGCTTTTCATTATCCGCCGGGAAATCCTCTAAAAACTGCGAAAGTCTAGCATAGCTTTCTTTCGTATTTTTATAGCTTTTCCAGCTTGAGATCAAGATATCAAGCGGAGCTAGCGCGCGGCCCATGATGATGGAGCCCGCGATCATCATTCCCGGATTTACTTCCTGTAAAACGACTAAATACGCGCCAAGACCTAGCATAAGCGACTGGGAAACTACGCGGAAAACTTTACTTATATTTGCGTACATTCCGGCTTTTACGCTAGACTCGGAGTGGGCTTCTAAAAATTCGTTGTGCTTTTTATGCCAAATTTTCTTTAAATTTCCGTTCATTCCCATCGCTTGAATGACTTCGGAGTTACGCAAATTTAAGTCCACGAAGCGAGTCTCGGCGTTAAAAGCGTCGTTTGACCTTTTTAGCCCTTCTTTGGTCGCGCCCTCGTTTAAAAGCGCAAGCGCAAATAAAATAATCGCCGCTACGATACTAAAATATCCGAAATAAGGGTGAAAGAAAAATAGTATAAGGATATAAAAAGGTAGCCACGGAGCATCTAGAAAGGCAAACACGCCGTTTGCACTAAGGTACTGCTTTATAGTATTTAAATCTCTCATCGGCTGAGACGAGACTCTGCCCGGCTGCCTGGCCGAGAGCTTAAATATCGCATCATAAACGCGCTCTGATAGCCTAAGATCGAGTTGATTTGAAAATACTACGAGTATCCTAGAGCGTAAAATTTCAAAAAGCGCCATACAAAGATACAAAAATATAACGATAAGGGTTAGGAAAAATAACGTATCAAGACTTCTTGAGGTTACGACCCTGCCGTAGAGCTGAAGCATATATAAAGGCGAGGTCAGCATCAAGACGTTTATGAACATACTAAAAAGTCCCGCGTAAATAATTACGCGTTTGGACTTTTTAATGCTCTCTTTTAGTTCATTTATTTTCATTTGCCGTTTTGCTCTCGTTTTCTAAAATTTTAGCCGCCAAATTTTGCAAATTCGACAAGCTCCTGATGTGCGCGTCTATCAAGCTAATATAGCCTTTTCTCGCAAAATCGGCCAAGGTCGCGTCGTCAAGCTCATTTAGCTTCTTTCTACTTACGACCGAAAATCCCTTTATTAGAGTTATTTTTTTGTCGTTGTCCGATACCGTTAGCTCTTTATTTATCAAAATTCCGGCCTTTTTGATTTCTTCGAGCGCTTTTTGCGTCGCGGCTAGCTCGGCATTATAGTTTTGGATAGCCGTGATGGTATTTTTTAGAAAATCGCTAGGCTCTTCGTTTTTCTTAAATAGCTTCTCGCCCTTGCCTTTTAGCTGAGGCGCGTCCTCGTCGACGCAAAGGATAGTTTGGTCTTCTACCTTAGCTACCGTAAACGGATAGTTTTGCATTATTGCCGGTACGTATCCTTTGTAGTCTTTATCTATGATTAAATTTTCGTTTCTGCCTAGCAGTACCAAAAGCTTAGGCACTACGTCGTTGGTAAAAACTATCGCTAAGTCCCTATCGCAAAAAAACGCCTCGCTGGCGACTATCTCCGCAAACGGAAAATTCGGTAACTCGTCTTGGTGATAAGACAACCCTTTATGTACTTCTGAATTTAAAGCAACCACTTTCATCTCTGTCCTTTTTTTAAAATTTTGAATTTCTATTCTTTTTGCTAAACTTAAATTTTTATCGATATTTTTAAAGGTATATCCGCCGCTTTTTTGTAAGAATGCCAAGACATCTTCAAATTCGTTTATAAAAACGTTCCTTATCTCGTACCTTTTTATATCGCTTTCTTGAACGAAGCCTCTTTTTTTGTTTCTATTTCGTATAAAGGCGCTGTTTAGTTCCTGCATTATTTTAGGTATGTTTAGGGATTTTAAAAACAGCGATACGGAACCGGACTCCAAAACGTAGCCCAGTATCTCCATATCGTGCTTTTGAGCCAAAGAGTTCAAAATCTCAATGTAAAGCTCTTTTTCGCTTTCGTCGCTAAAAAAGCTTCCCTTTTGTTTTATCAAAACCATTTCCGATTTTATCTCTCTAATTGCTCTACCCAAAATTTACCTTAACCAGTAACTCAAACATCAAGAATGTGATTGTAGTCCTTTTATACTTAAAAAAATATTAAAAAGTGCCAGAGTATTTAATTTTTTATTTTAAGATTTTGGCATTGTTGGAATAGATATTGCTTATATTTCTACGATGAATAGTCTATCGCTATTATAATAGTTGCATTGACTTTGCGTAATAGTCGATACATTTATTCGTTAGACGTTAGCGCTTAAGCTAAAATTCACTTTTAAGGAGCCGACATGGCAATTACGCAAGCACAAGTAGCCCAACTTTACGTGGCATTATTTAACAGAGCACCCGAAGGCGCAGGTCTTAGAGCATGGGTCGCCGCAGGCGCGAACAAAACGCAGGCTCAGTTAGCAGACGATATGCTGCGCTCTCCGGCCGTTCAGTCGTATTTTAACGGCAGCATCGATACTAACAGAGGCTACGTAGAAAATATCTACAAAAATATCCTGGGCAAAGACTACTCCCAGGATCCAAGCGGTATAGACGCGTGGGTGCGCCATCTAGAGGCCGGACACTCAAGAGGCGAGACGCTGGCTAAACTCTTTGAGGTGGCCGCATCAGCAGAAGCAAGAGCCGCAGACCCTACGGCGGCTAGGATATTTGAAAACAAATCCGCGATCGCCGCATACATGGCGCAAAAGATCGGAAACATCGATAGCGACGGTAACGGCGGCTATAACTACGCTCCGTTTCAAGAGATCATCCGCACGACTAACGCTACGAATTTAGAAGAGCAAAAGGCTAGAGTAGACGCGCTAGCAAACGCGGGCGTAAGCAAAACCCTAACCGAAGAAGTCGATGATATAACCGGCACCGCAGGCGACGACACTTTCACGGCGAAGTATTATCAGGGCAGTGGCGATAGAAAGTCAACGCTCTCTCCGCTAGATAAAGTAGAGGCCGGAGCCGGAAAAGACACGCTAAATTTAACTGTGCTTAGAAACACGAACTCCACCGAACTAACCGACACGGAGCTAACCAACGCCCTAAAAGGCGTCAAGCAAATCGAAAATTTAAATATCGATTCGGAGGTTAAATTTAACGCAAGCGGCGTCAAATTTAACTACGGCTTTGAAAATTTAAGCATCTCTACTATCGACAAAGTTAAAATCACCGAGACTAACACCTCAAACAAAGTTAAGATTGACACCACTGGCGACGTAGAGCTAACCGCGGCACAAGCGAAGGAAACGCAGATAATGTCGCAAGGAAACGTCGTGCTAAACGCCGCCGAAGCTACTAAAGTAGACGTGTCGGCAAACGGCACCGCAAACGTAAACGTCGCTAAAGCCCAAACCCTAAAACTCCAAGCAGGCGGGGCTACGACCGTAACCACGGGCGAAGCGATCAAAAAGGTAAATATCGACCTAAAGCGCGACTCAAACGCCCTAACCTACGCTAATACGAACGCAGCCGAACTAACGCTGGCAAATTTAGCCCTAGCCTCAGATATCGTCGCGGCAAAAGCTAAAAAGATCGACGTAACGGACGTAAATTTCGGCTCAAACTCCATAAAAACCGACGAACAAGACGTGGATCTAACGATGTCTTACGCCCAAGACTCCGCTCACGCTACGGCCAAACTCTCTTCAAGCGCGGCCGACAAGGTAAAAACGCTAAATTTACACGCCAAAGCTGGCAAAGAAGGCAGCCTAGACGTAGGCAACATCACGTCGCTAACCAAGGTCAAAGTAGACGGCGGCATGAGAAATTTAACCATGGATCTCTCCGCGCAAACGGCTCTTACGAATTTTGATTCAAGCGCTTTTGAAGGCGGATTTTCTAGCCTCAAGCTAAAAAACGTAGCAAACTCTACGGCTACTTTAGGCGCCGGAGACGATACGGTCGGGGTAGATAGCGTAGCAAACGTCCAGAGCATAAACGGCGGCGCGGGCAACGATACGATAGCCGTAACCTCAGCCGTAGCAAAAGCGACCGTAAATAAACTAACGCTTACGAATTTTGAAAATTTAAAGATAACTAACGCGCTAGACGGAGCGGTCGATATGACTAAATGGGCAAACCTAAACTCCGTCGTCCTAGGAGGCGGCGCTAGCGCGGGAGCCGAGATCAAAAATCTAGCTAACGGCTCTACCGTAGCGGTAGATACCGTAGCCGTTACCGCAGACGTAGCGGTTCTAATCAAAGACGCGCAAAGCGGCGAAAGCGACGTATTAAATTTAGCATTTAATCCAAAAGCGACGACTACCGGACTAAACAATACGGGAAATTTCGTCCTAGACTACATAGAAACCGTAAATATAACCTCAAATCAAGATACCGCCAAAACCGCAACCGCGATAAACGTTATAAATTTAAAAGCTAGTGCGGCGGATAAGGCTAAACTAACGACGATAAACGTCAAAGGCGACGGCAACACCGAGCTAAAGATAAACGACCATCTAAAACTAAAAACCGTAGACGCAAGCGCGCTAAAGGGCAAATTTACCTTTGACTCCACGGGCAAGATGGACGCCGCAGGCACGATAAAAGGCGGCCTAGCCGACGATAAGATCACATTTGACGCGCTAAGCGGCACCAGCGTAACGGGAGGTGCGGGCAACGATACGTTTAACGTAAACAAGCTAGGTACCGGTGCGGGAACGTTCGGCGCGGATCGTCTAAGCTCGGTTACCGATTTTTCTAGAGGCGACAAGCTACATCTAGGAAATACCGTAGCCAATAAAAACTCCATCCACAAATACGAGGCCGACGGCTCGCTAGATTTCGCCAACAACCTAGCAAGAGCGCTAGCGGCGGCTAAAGACCACGAGTCAAAGACCGCGTATTTCACGTATCAGTCAAATACGTATCTTGTCTCTTCAGACGCTAACGACGGCGTAACGGCGGACGACTACGTGACTAAGCTATCTGGAGTCCAAGACCTAAGCGCGGCTAAAACGGACGCAGACGGAAACGTAATACTATAATTTTATATATTACGCTTATTTGATTCTTTCTTTTCTTACGGCGGGCGGGCTATACGCTCTGCCCGCTGCGCTAAATTCGGGCTTTTTGCGCTCGTTATCCGATAATCAAAAATTTAATGTTATAATCGCCCCGGTATTAACCAAATTCAACTTACCTTAAAGGAGGCCTTTATGGCAGTAACAAAAGCGCAAGTCGCCCAACTATACGTGGCATTATTTAACAGAGCGCCCGAAGGCGCGGGTCTAAACGCGTGGTTTGCGGCAGGCGCGACCAAAACGCAGGCTCAACTAGCAGACGATATGCTCCGCTCTCCGGCGGTTCAGTCGTACTTTAACGGCAGGATAGACACCGACAGAGGCTTTGTGTCAAACATCTATAAAAATTTCCTCGGTAAAGACTATGCCGACGATCCTGCAGGCATCGAGTCATGGGTACGCCACCTAGAAGCCGGACACTCAAGAGGCGAAACCCTAGTTAAGCTTTTTGAAGTAGCGCAAACTCCTGAAGCCATAGCGGCGGCTCCGGTTGCTGCGGCGATCTTTAGAAACAAAACCGCAGTTTCCGCATATATGGCCGAAAAGATAGCAGACATCGCTCAAAGAGACGACGGCACATACGACTACGAGCCGTTTCAAGCTATAATCAGAGGCACGACTGATACAAATTTAGAAGAGCAAAAAGCAAAAGTCGACCAACTAGCTAGCGGACAAACTCCTAGCACCAATAAAAATTTAACCGCAGAAACGGATAATATCGTAGGTACCGACGGCGACGATACGTTTAACGGCGTTTACTACGTAGGCAACGGCACTAGGACGTCTACTCTATCGTCTCTTGATACCCTAGACGGCAAAGCGGGCAAAGATACGCTAAATTTAACCGTACAAAAAAACGGCGGCGGTAGCGATAGCGTAGATATGAGTGCTATAGAAGGGGCTATGAGAGGCGTGAGCAACATCGAAAACCTAAACATCAGATCAGAAGTAGCGTTTAGCGGCTCCGCCGATATAAACAGAGGCCTAGATAACCTAAACATCCAAACCATCGGCGCGGTAACTATTTCTACGGATACAAAAGAAAAGGTTTCTATCGATACCACCAAACAAGTCCAGCTAACTGCCAACGAAGCCAAAGAAGTCACCGTTAAAGCAGGCACTCCAACGCCAGATACTGAACTTTCCTATGTTAAAGCCGCTAAGGCTACAAAGGCTAGTATAAATCTAACAAATAAAGCCAATACCCTTGCAAGCTCAAGCGTCCTAACCGAGGTAGCCGATTTAACTTTAGCAAATTTAACTCTAGACGCTAGTTTAACCGTAGCTAAAGCCGCCAAGATAAGCCTAAAAGACGTTAAATTCGGCACAAACGACGATAAAAATATATCTACCGATGCGGAAAACGTAGAGCTATCTATGACTTATACCGGAGATAACATAGGTAAGGTAACTTTAACCGCAAGCGCTCCCAATAAAGTAAAAACGCTAAGCATAAACGCAAAAGCGCAAAAATCGGCTACTCTTACAATAGACCATACAAAAATCAACTCTCTTACCAAGGTTACGGTCGCAGGCGATGCTAAGGACTTAACTCTAGACGTAAAAGATCAAAGTAACTTAACCAATTTCGACGCTAGCACATTTACAGGAAATTTTGCAAATTTAGTTATAGGCAATATAGCCAACTCTAACGTAGTATTAGGAAGCGGTAACGACGTAGTAGATTTAACCGGCGTCACTCAACTACAAACCGTAGACGGTGGAGCTGGAGTGGATGTTGTAACCGTAACCGCAGCTATAGCTAAAGACGGGGCTGGCGACAAGGTAACTCTTAGAAATTTTGAAGGGTTAAAAATCAAAACCCCTATAAGCGACGATATAGATATGTCTAAGTGGAGCGGGTTTAACAATATCGTTATAGCTAGCGGAGCGAGTGCGGCTAAGTCGGTAACTAATATTTTAAATAACTCTACTATAACAATCGAAAAAAGCGAAATAACAAGTGATTTAACATTGGCAGTCAAAGAAGCCAGCACAAATACTAGCGATACGTTAAATTTAGTATTTGACCCAAAAGATAATCATGCAGGATTAGTAAATACCGCAAACATAGTAGTAAAAGATATAGAGACGCTGAATATTGACTCAAAAGCTGACGATACCAAAACGTCTACCGCAAAAAACGTTATAAAGCTAGCTACCGGCGCAGATACGGCGGATGCTTTAAAATCCGTAACTATCAAAGGCGATATAGCAACCGAACTTACATTGGATGCTAGCGTCAAAAAAATAAAAACTCTAGACGCAAGCGCGCTAGAGGGTAAATTTACTCTTAACGGTACAGATCACATAGTAGAAAATTCTACTATAAAGGGCAGCGCAACAAAAGACAACGATATAACCCTAAACGCAACGGCAAAAGGCTCAACCGTGATAACCGGCGCAGGCAAGGATACTATTACGCTAGTAAGCACGGAAAAATATACCGTAAATGCCGGTGAAAACGATGATATCATAAAAGGAATCGGCAGTAAGTCAAGTTCAGTAATAACCGGCGGAGCTGGCAATGATACATTTGAGATAAATCAAGTAGGCAATGATGCTACATTCCCTGCGTCAAACGTAGCTACTATTACCGACTTTGCCAGAGGAGATAAAATCAAAATGGGCGACTCGACAAATACGGTATCGCAAACTCAACTCGTTAAATACGAATCTTCAAGGTCGCTTGATTTTATTAATAACGTACAAAAAGCCATAGAGGCTGCAGGCAACAAAAAGGTCGCGTATTTTACATATCAAGACCCCGATAGCAATACAACCGATACATACATAGTAAAGTCTGGAATGACAGGTAATGTCATAAGCAGCGATGACTACATAGTCAAGCTATCTGGCACCGTAGATTTAAGCTCAGCTAAAACAGATGGCGACGGTAACCTAACTTTGGCTTAATTGATCCGCGATAAACCCCGACCTTTCGGGGTTTATCTCTTTTATTTTCTAAATTCTATTTAAACTCTCATTTCGCACAAATTTTGCCTTGATCTAAATTTAACCAAAAGCTCAAATTTATCTGCTTCAAATTTCGCCGCTACGGATAAAGCCGCGCGCAAAAGGATAAATCAGGAAGATTTTCGTATTTTTTAGTATAATTGCCCCGAGGTTAAGCCGAAGTGTCGCAGCCTCAGGCTTAAATTTGCCCCAAAACGGAGGTAAATTTAATGCTTCATAAATCGCGGTTGCGGTTATACTACTTTGTATTTTTGCAGTCAAGGCACTAGCCAAGACCCGCCTAGAGCGATCGCGGCGGACTAAGATTTTGCCCTTCGGCGAGTGAATTTATACTTTTTTAGCAAATCTTAAATTTAAAAGGCAGATCGATGTTTTCGTCGTTTTTCGCGAGCAAAAAATGGGCTGCGTGGGCGCATCTGGGAGCGATTTTGATACTGGCTTGCACATACGCGCAAGTACAGCTAACGGTCGCGATAAATGAATGGTACAAGGACTTCTACGATATTTTGCAAGACGTCAAAAACCACACAGTAGACGACTTTTGGACGGCGATTAAGATTTTTGCCGCGCTAGCGTTTCCTTTCGTGCTACTGGGTACGGCGATATCGTATTTTACGCGAGTTTGGACGTTTAGGTGGCGAGAGGCTATGACCTTTAGCTACATCGCCTACTGGAAAAAGACGCCGCGCGACGTCGAGGGCAGCTCGCAACGTATCCAGGAGGACATCTACCGCTTTGCTAAAATAGTCGAGGACTTAGGCGTTACGGTAGTAGATGCGGTTATGACGCTAGCGGCCTTCGTGCCTATACTCTGGGTTCTTAGCGCGCAGGTAAAAGTGCCCTTTATGGAGGGCGTCGCGGGTTCGCTCGTGTGGATCGCGGTAGCTACCAGCGCCGGAGGCCTAGTCGTCTCGTGGTTTGTGGGTATCAAGCTACCCGGCCTTGAGTACAACAACCAAAAAGTCGAAGCCGCATTTAGAAAAGAGCTCGTCTACGCCGAGGACGACAAGCAAAACTACGGCGATACGCGTAAGCTAGAAGAGCTTTTTAAAAAGATAAAATTTAACTTCGGCAGGCTATTTTTGCACTACGGATATTTCGACGTTTGGAAATACTTTTTCTCGCAAAGTATGATCATCGTCCCGCTCATAGCCCTAGGCCCTAGCGTGCTGACGGGCGCGATAACGCTAGGCGTGATGATGCAAGTCGTAAACGCCTTTTCCAAGGTGCGCGAGAGTTTGTCGATATTTATAAGAAACTGGACGACCATCACCGAGCTACGCTCCATCCACAAGCGTTTGAAAGAATTTGAAACTAACATCGGCTACAAAGGCACGAAAAACGAGAACAACGAGGGGCTGGGGCTTGATATATTCGCCTACTGGGCGATCACGGCGAGCGCGTTTGCGATATATTTAGCGCTGGTAGAGTTTAGCGCCTAGCACGGGCGTTTTGCGATGCGTAAAACATAAATTAAAACCGCCGTATAACGCGAGCAAATTTAACTGCATCCGGCTTGCTTATCCGCGAGGTTACCCACGGCGGCGATTTTTGACGTAAATTTCGTTTTAGCCAGATGCGAGGTTTAGATATCTCGGCTGCTAAATTTACCCGCGGGATAAGGCCGAACATATAAATTCGGCGCGCAAAATTAGTAAATTTATCGCGCTTGACTAACCCCGCTTTTGGCCTTTTTCGCTTTTTCACCCTTCCATTTTTTTGCAGACGGATTTTCATCTAGCCTGCGCGCCTTTGCCTTAAATTTACGCGCAAAGACGGCGCGCTTGCCAAAATGCCTGTAAGCTAAGCGCCAAGGACGCTTGAAATTTGGGCGCAAATTTATCGGCGTAGAAGTTTTATAAATTTAGCAGGTAAATCCGCCGCCGGGGCCGACCTTTTCATCGTTACGCCTATTTTAAGCTAAATTTAAACGCCTATTTACGAATTTATAGCAGTTTAAATATATAATTACCCCAAAATTTATAAAAGGAATAAAAATGATGAAAAAATTTATCCTCTCCGCGATATTTGCGGCCACTCTACTAACGGGCTGCTTTACTAGCTCCACTAGCGGCGGAGCGCTTGGCGAAAACAGGCGCCAGATGTTTCTAGTCAGCGAGCAAGAGATGAACGAAGCCGCAGCCAAAGCCTACGTGCAGACTCTTAGCGGAGCGCGTCAAAAAGGCGCGCTAAACATCGACCCCGTGATGACCAAAAGAGTGCAAGACGTCGCCAAACGCCTAATCGCGCAGGTCGGGGTCTTTAGAGAAGACGCGCTAAAGTGGAAATGGGAAGTAAACGTCATCGACGAAAATACAATAAACGCGTGGTGTATGCCGGGCGGCCGCATAGTCGTCTATAGCGGCATCATAAAAAACCTCTCGCTAACAAACGGCGAACTAGCGGCGGTTATGGGACACGAGATCGCGCACGCATTGCGCGAGCATAGCCGCGAGCAAGCTAGCTCCGATATGCTCACAAACGTCGGAATTTTCGCCGTTTCGCAAGCTGCGGGACTAGGCGACCTAGCTACCGGCGCCATAAATATGGCCGCTCAGTACACCATCTCGCTACCGTTTTCTCGCTCTCACGAGCGCGAGGCCGACCACATCGGCACGGAGCTGATGGCGCGCGCGGGCTACGATCCTAAAGAGGCGGTAAACGTCTGGGTAAAAATGTCTAAAAAAAGCGGCGGTAGCGTGCCGGAGATACTAAGCACCCACCCCTCAAACGAGAGCCGTATAGCCGATCTGCGCGAGGTCGCAGCCAAGCTAGAGCCGGTATATATGCAAGCCAAAAAGTAAAATTTAGCTAGCGTAACGACTCTTTTAAACGCTTGCGGCTAGCCGTTTGAGGCGGCGGGCGTTTTATATTTTGCGAGGCGGATACGAGCCGTAAAATCCGCCGAATGTTAAATTTAAACGATTAGATTTTAAATTTACCGCTTTAGCTGCGATTTTTTGATTTGCTTTAAAAGCGGCAAATTTAACTACATTTGGTTTTTTATGGATTTTGGATTAGCTGTTTTTTGTCGTAAATTTAAGTAGCTTTTGACGCCGATTTACATCGTCACGCGCATCGAATTTGCGCGCAAGCCTGCCTTTTACCGCGCTTTTTATTGCGTAAAACGGCGCGCGGAAGGGTGCGGCGTTAATCAATCTCCCGCATCTTTTCAAGCCGCTTTAAAAATATTTCTATCCGTCTAAGTTGCGCCGCATCTAGCGCTCTTTTTGAATAAAAATACTCCACGCTGTTGCCGTTTGGATAGTAAATTTTGCCGCCGCTCTCGCTGCGCCCTCCTGCGTCCTGCTCGCTGCGAGCGCTTCGTCCTTCCGCGCCAAATTTGCCGGCTTGCGCCGATAAATTCGCATCAAATTTTACGTCGTCCTCGGCGTCAAATTTAGCCGCCCGCGAGGGCAAATCCTCGCCGCGCACAAGCTTTATCCTTCCGCCCAGCTCGCTTGCAAGGCGGTTTAGCGTGCCGTCGATGCCGTCGATGATACGCACGTGAGACGGCAAAATCTCGCGCAAAACGTCCTTAAAATAGTTAAAATGCGTGCAACCAAGCACGAGCGAACCGAGGCGCACAAGCTCAAATTTAGCTAGCTCCTCCCGCAGATACGCCCGAACCGCAGGCGAGTCAAACTCCAAACCCTGCGCAAACTCCACGAGGCGGGGTAGCGGCAAGCTCCACGTCTCGCACTCCAGCCGCCCCACGAGGCGCGCTAGCTTTTCGCCCGCGATCGTTAGCGGCGTGGCTATGAGCAGCGTCGGGCGCGTGCCGAAGCTGTCCGCAGCGAGCTTAACGGCGGGCTCCATGCCGATCACCGGCACGCTAAATGCGCCGCGAAGCTCCGAGATAGCCGCGCTCGTGGCGGTGTTGCAAGCAACGACGACCGCGTCCGCGCCGCGCGAGACCAAAAACTCCACCGCATCAAGGCTCAGCCGCACGATGTCGGCCCTACTTTTCGTGCCGTAGGGCACGTGATCCTCGTCGGCAAAATACAAAAACTCCGCCCCGCTAAACCGCCGCAGAGCCTCGGCGAGCACGCTCAGCCCGCCGATACCCGAGTCAAAAAACGCTATTTTCAAATCTTTATCCAAGGTTAAATTTTATTCCCGATTATAACTCAAATTTGCGGCGATTTCGCCTTTGGACGCAAATTTTGCCTTTTAGCGGCGACTAAACCCGCACCTTTACGGCGCTAAAATTCGGGCCTGCTTTCAGTTTAAATTTGGAGTCAAAGTTGCAACTTTTAATCAAATTTGGCGTAAAATCGGTTAAATTTAACAAAAGGACCAAGATGCAAGAAAAGGCCGCCGACGCAAAATACGAAATCTCGCGCGCCCTCAATGCCGATCTAGCCGCTATCACGCGCATTTATAACGCGAGCGTTTTAGAGCGAAACGCCACGGCCGCGCTGCACCCGATCGGCATAGGGGAGCGCGAAGCGTGGTTTGACGCGCACGAGGCGGCAAATCGCCCGATATACGTGCTACGCGAGCTTTGCGACGCAAATTTGACGAGCGAAGACGGCGAAATATTTGAAGCTGATTGCGAGAGAAAATTTGACTCGAAGCGCGAAAATTTGGGTGCACAAAAACCGAGCGTCACAAGCCCAAAAAGCGAAATCTTAGCCTGGGGCAGCCTCAGCGACTATCATCCGCGCGAGGCCTACCGCATCACGGCCGAGATCAGCGTCTACGTCGCGCCAGGCGCTCGCGGCAAAGGACTGGGCGGACGGCTAGTAAATTTTATGCTTGAGCGCGCGCCGGAATTTGGCATCAAAAACGTCGTCGCGCTGATATTTTCGAGCAACGCCGCTAGCCTAAATTTGTTTGCGAAATTCGGCTTTGCGCGCTGGGGCGAACTGCCCGAAGTCTGCGATATGGGCGGCAAACCGGAAAACCTAACGATACTGGGTAAAAAACTGGGGTGAATTAAATAGCGATTTTTGTCTACGCAACAGGACAGGCAGACAAAAGTACTTTTTGATGAGCTCAAATTTAACCCTGCGAAGCGAATGGCGGATTTTTAAAAGGATTTAACATAAACCCACTTAGTCATAAAAGCCCATGAATTTTCACGCCATCAGCAAAAATCAAAGCAAAAAGAATACAAACAAAACGTGACGCTATCTGAGAGACGAATACAAAGATTTTACGCTTAATTTTAAAAGGTCGCTACTTTGCAAAACGTACCTAACCTCGACGAAGCTCTCGACATAGAGGACTGGACAGAGATACGAACGATTATTACGTCATGGGCATGAATCGCAAAACAAGTTTGTTTACCTGCTCTTGAAGTAATAAAACTCGATTCTTGAATGAGAAAGATCATGGATGTTTATAGCTTTGAAGGTGTAAGCGGCACCTATGTACTCGCTATCAAAGAATACAAATTTTACGCCACACCCAGAGAAAACTGTGTGAATAAAATTAAATAGAAATTTAAAACATTGTATTTAATCTCTCGCCCACCGTCTAATTTATATCTGCTAAACAACTTTTACCAAGTCACTTAAAGCCCATTTTGCTATAATGTCATCGTAAGTTTAATCAAAAGGAGTAAAACAAATCCTAGAACTTCCGCAGGTAGGATAGCCTAGGCGCGAAATGCTGACAAAAAAGAGGTAAAAAGCGATAAATGCACTAAAAGATGACGGTGAAATAGGCTCACCAAAAAAGCATTGTTGCTCAGTATTGTAGGTTTAGTAAACTCCAAAAAAGCCTGATTGCTAGTAGAGATTTTTTAGCAGGAGCTGTAAAAAATGGGTTGAATTGAATAGTAAAGCTAAATTTAAGTCAACGATAGATTATTTAATATACATCTAATTTTATAGTTAAGGAGATTAAATAAAAATGAAATTTTCAGGGAATATTGATAACTTAAAAAAACAGTTGAACAAAGGAGGTTTTTCTAGTTATAATGAAGAACAAAAAAATGGTGGATATTGTTTTAGATTCCCAAATGGTTCTATATTAAATTTTTGGCCTAGCAAGGGAAGTGTTAATTTGCAAGGAAAAGTAGATGATAAGTTGTCTTGTTTTATTCAAGGATTATGTGATAACAAATCAAATGAAATGATTGGCGAGTCTATAACTCCTGCTCAAGTAGAAGCTAAGGGAAAAGTTTTTGTTGTTCATGGCCATGACAATACGGCAAGGGAACAACTGGAACTGATTCTTCACAGATTAGGAATTGAACCTTTTGTATTACAAAATACCAGCGGTGGAGGGTTAACTATCATTGAAGCCCTGGAAAAAGAAATTGGGCAGAACCCTTCTGAGGTTACTTTTGGGATTGTTCTATTGACTCCTGATGACATGGGGTATCCTAAAAGCTCAAGATCAGAGGATGCAAAGCCTAGAGCTAGACAAAATGTTGTTCTAGAAATGGGAATGTTGCTATCGTCTATTGGTAGAAGCAGAGTCGCAATTTTAAAGAAAGGGGATTTAGATGTCCCATCCGATGCGAGTGGAATTTTATATATATCTTTTAATGAACACGTAAAAGAGACTGTTCCAAGACTTGTAGAGAGATTAAACCAAAGCGGTTTTAAAATGACGCCTGAAAATATTACTAGAGCATCATCTTGATTGATAAGAGCTGCGAGATTGGGTTGAATTAAGGGGCTTTAGCTTAATTCAACTTACCTGATTATTTTTTATGCCGGCCTAAGTCTATATAGGTCGGATATTTGAATCCAATAATTTTTTGATATTTATATACTTTTAAATAACTGCCGTAGGCTAAAAACATCTGATTTAAGAATCCGATCTACATTTTTTAAGCAACCCAACTATAGCATAACAAACTTCAGTCAAAATCCAAGCAACAAGCGAACCACAAAATATGCCACAACCAACACACTCGCAATATAACTATCTGCAAAAGAAGGGCAAAACTTTGGCGGAGAAACAAAGGCGGCGAGGCAATGGTGGCACATAAACCCGGTAGAATATATATTATAGGGGATTAGACGGCTTGCTAATTTGACGGTAGATTTGAGATAAGTGCCATGACTAGCACAAAGAGATTTTGTGCAACGCGCTTTGATAGCGCTCTTGTACTGGCTGCAATACTACATGTTAATTCAAGGAACATCCGCCAAATGCGGTAAATTTGCGTTAATTTTTTAAAATTAAGAGTTTTACAACACCGTATCACTCTTATCATCTACAAAAAAATTATATAAATTTAAATCTAAATTTAGTCGAACTTTCGTCCGACCAGTATCAGAAAAAAGAGGGGGCCAAAATACATAAACTGCGCCGAGCATATAAACACCCTTAGACAAAAGCCGCGCACAAGCACGCCGTCTTTGTTATAAACGTAGCTTGTTTATTTCCTTGGAGCCATACATGTAAACACTGCCGATTACACCACACTATGGACAAGGACTCAATCCAATAAGCGGCAAAACCTAGCTTCGCCGCTCAAATTTAACCTATTTTACGCTATTTTCAGCCTTAAATTTAGCCAAAAGCTCCTCATCGCATTTCGGGCAGTATTCGTGCTCGCCGCTGATGTAGCCGTGTTTAGCGCAGACGCTAAAGACCGGCGTTATCGTGATATATGGCAGCTTGTAGTTATTTATCACGCCGCGCACGAGGTCTTTGCAGGCCGCAGCCGAGCTGATGCGCTCCTTCATATATAGGTGTAGCACCGTGCCGCCGGTGTAGGAGCTTTGCAGTTCGTCTTGCAAATCAAGCGCCTCGAATGCGTCGTCGGTGAAATTTGCCGGCAGCTGCGTAGAGTTGGTGTAGTAGATATTTTCGCCAAATCCCGCCTGGATGATGTCGGGATAGCGCTTTTTATCCTCTTTGGCAAAGCGATACGTAGTGCCCTCGGCTGGCGTAGCTTCGAGGTTATAAAGGTTGCCGGTGCTTTCTTGAAATTCGCGAATTTTACCGCGTAAAAACTCTATCATCTCGATCGCAAACTCTCGCCCGAAATCGGTCGCTATATTTTCCTTGTCGCTCGTGAAATTTCGCAAAAGCTCGTTCATGCCGTTGATGCCGATGGTGCTAAAGTGATTATTAAAGTGCTTTAGATAGCGCGCAGTATACGGATATAGGCCGCGCTCGTACATCTCCTGGATAAATTTGCGCTTCTTTTCTAGCGTGGATTTGGCTAAATTTAGCAGATACTCAAGGCGCGTGTAGAGTCCCTTTTTATCGCCTTTATATAGATAGCCCAAGCGAGCTAAATTTATCGTCACTACGCCGATACTGCCGGTCATCTCAGCGCTACCGAATAGCCCTCCGCCGCGTTTTAGCAGCTCGCGTAAATCAAGCTGCAAGCGGCAGCACATCGAGCGTACGTGGCCGGGTTTATAGGCTTTGTCGTTTGCGATGCGGTTGCCGTTTTCATCGGTCGTGTACTGAGAGCCGACGAAATTTTGAAAATAGCTCGAGCCCATTTTTGCCGTGTTTTCAAAAAGCACCTTTGCCACCTCGCTGTCCCAGTCGAAGTCCTCGGTGATATTTACGGTAGGGATCGGGAAAGTAAATGGCTGAGAGCACTTGTCGCCCTCGGTCATGATCTCGTAAAACGCCTTATCTATGCGGTTCATCTCGGGCTCAAAGGCACGGTAGGTCATATCGGTTAGCTTGTTAAAGCCTCGTTTGGCAGCCTCCTGCGCTAGCTGGGCATCCTCTAGGTCGCTAAATATATGCCTATCCTCGCGCGTAGGTATCTGGTCGCGCAGATCGGACGGGCAGGTGATGTCGATCGTTACGTTGGTAAACGGACTCTGACCCCAGCGAGCCGGCACGTTTAGGTTAAAGATAAAGCTAGTTATCGCCTTTTTGATCTCTTTGTCGCTTAACTTGTCGCGAAAAACGTAAGGCGCAAGATAGGTGTCAAAGCTACTAAACGCCTGTGCGCCCGCCCACTCGCTTTGTAAAATTCCTAAGAAATTGGCCATCTGATAAAGCGCTTCTCTAAAGTGCTTAGGCGCCTTACTCTCGACTCTGCCGCGCACGCCGTTAAAGCCCTCGTTTAAAAGCGCTCTCAGGCTCCAGCCCGCGCAGTAGCCCGTGAGGCAGTCTAGATCGTGGATGTGATAGTCGCCGTTTCGGTGCGCGAGGCCTTCTTCTTTGCTATACACCTTATCTAGCCAGTAGTTGGCGATGACCTTGCCTGCGGTGTTGTTGATGAGGCCTGCGTTTGAGTAGCTGGTGTTTGAGTTGGCGAGAATTCGCCAGTCGGTACCGTTGATGTACTCGCTGATGGTTTGGGTGGAGTTGATGTAGGTGGTGTCTTCGTTTAGTCCTAAAATTTGCTCGCGCTGAAGCTTATGCGTGTGGCGGTAGAGCATAAAGCTCTTCATCACGTCGAAGTGTCCCGCGTTAAAAAGCGCCTTTTCGATGTAGTCTTGGATATCTTCGACGCTTAAAATTTCCTTGTCGAAAACGTGGCTCATAACGTCTAAAAAGACATTATCGTCGTACTCTTTGGACTCGCTTTCAAAGGCTTTTTTGATCGCGTCTTGGATTTTATACGGGAGGTATTCTTGCTTCGTGCCGTCGCGTTTTAGGATAAATTTCATTTCGTTCCTTACGTTAAATTTTGATGATAAATTTGACGAAAGTATAGGCAAAGTTGGCTTAAAATTTAGCGACCGAAATTTACTCACGGGGCATTTTGAAAATGTCATTTTTTAGTTTTTTATTGTGTTTATAGAGTGTATTTTAGGGAAAAGCACTAAGTAGGGCTTAAAATTTAGCTTTTATACTATATGACAATTATTATCATAGTTTACTGTTGTAGATATGACTTTAAAAGGTAGAATTTAAAGAATAAGGCCGTAACTTTTAAATAAATAATTTCAAATCCCAAAGGGAAAACCTTATTCTTTAAAAATTTTATTATAGTATAATTTTGACAAAAATTAAAGTGCATTTTAACTTTTAAATAAATATAACTTGACTATTCACAAAATAAGTAATATAATGCCTTCAAAATTAAAATTTAAGGATATACCTTGAAAGGCAGAAAAATAATTAAGCGTATTTTAAAATGTAGCACCAAGAACCTTGTTATAGTAGTATTTTTCGGTTTTCTTACGAAAGTAGAAATTTTTAGCATAATTTCTGTGAATATGTAGACTTTCAATAAAAATAGTAATATAATTCACGTAAATATTTAAAAGGAAAATATTTTGGGCGATATAGTTAAAATTTTCGCCGACATAGGCGAAATATACCAAAAAGACGAAAAGCGTCTCAAAAACGAAGCCTACAAATACGACACGATCAAAGCGTATCTCTGCGACATAGAAACTAAGCAAATAGAGCCGGATTTAAACATAAGTAAAGACGATCTGATAATATGTAGATTTGGCGTAGGCGCAAATTCCGGTAATCTTTTTCCAAATTCTCAATTTTTATCCAAAGAAGTAAATAAAGACGAAGCTAAATTTATAAAAGGCGTTTTGAGATCGGTTTCAAATTTGCTCTCGTTTTTTGAGCCGAGCAATATAGAAAAAGACGCTATTTTGCCTATATTATCAAGTATAAATGAAGAATATTTTGCCGATATTATAGGTGAGATTAAAGGCCTTGATGAGCTAAAAAAGGAAAAAGGCAAAAAAGTCGCTACTTTTTTCTCGCTCTCATACAAGGGCAAGCCCGTTTCTGCCTATTTTAAACAAATTTTTGAAAATCGTATCAGCGTAAAAGAGCAAAAATCATCCTATGGATACGATATTTTAACAAATGAAAAAGGTATCGGCGGCGATGCAAATTTAGCATTTTGCTCGGTAAATGAGATGCCTGTTAATATGCAATTTATCAAATCAAAACTCCTGCCGCTAAACGCCGTTAGTGCAAAAAAGGTAGAAAACGGTTTTAAGGCGATAAAAGATAAGCTATCGCATAATTTTTACGGTATGAAAATGGCGATTTTGCCCACGATTTTGGATAGCTCGGTAAATTTAGAAGAGATTGTAAAAATACTAGAAGAAACTTCAAAGAGCGATATAAAAAGTATTCAAATAGCTGAAAAAGTTATAAAATTTAGCATAAACGATTATCTTGAAATCGCCGCTAAGAAGCAGGAAAATTTACCCGTTTTAAATACGATTTTATTTTATACGCAAAGTAACGCCGCTATCGATTTAAAGCTTGCGATAGACGATGTTTTGCCCTCTTTTATCTCTCATATTTCAAATTTAATGGGTAGCTTTAACATAAAAGCCTTCTATGAAAAAAATAGTGGAACCGACGAGACGATTTATTTGCAAAATTTGTTTGAAGACGGGCTTGGCGTGATGAGCTTTTTACTGTCGCGAAATAAATTTGATTTAGAGATTATGATAGAAAGATATAGCGATTTGATTTATTACGGTAGCGTCAATAAAAGTTATGCAAAAAAATTGGAATGGAGCAAATATTTTAACGATTTATATTTATATAAAGAAAGAAAGTTTGAAAATATTACGAAATATCAAAATTTTTTTAATGAAATCGATGTCTTAAATAAAAAACTAGTGTTTCAAAAGGAGTGTGACTTGGAAAATTTAACCGATAAAAAGGAAATGATTAAAGAGCTAATCAAAAATAGCGAGTTTTTAAATCAAGATAGCGCGCTCATTAGCGCTTATTTGCTCGGTATGCTAAGCGCAGCCCTGATAAACTGGCAGTTTGGCGTTAACGGCGGCGTATCGTTTAGCAACTGGCTTGATAACTACGGCTCGATAAATAAAGAAAGTTTGGAGCGAATTTGGACTAAATGCGACGAGATGATTAGAAAGCTTAAGGCGGCTTCTGGCAAACCAAATTCTAACGTTGAAAATATAAAAGAGTGCTTGATTGAAATTTTACCGCAAGTCTTTTCTAAAGAAGGAAAAATAGTAAAAAGCTCGCATACCACGCTCGCTTTTGCTATGGGCGGAAGCGATTATCGCAAATTTCTAAAAGATAAAACGAAATAAGCAAGGAGAACAAGATGCAGAAAAAAGAGATACTTTTTTTATGGGACGGAGAGAATTGGAACCCAAACGGCGATATGCTAAAGGATAACGCTCCAAGGTGCGATGATGAAACCGGCATAGCCGAAGTAACGGACGTGCGTATAAAAAGAACTATTAGAGACGAGATTATGAAAAAAGACGAGGCGTCGATTTTTATAAAGGAGTATAGGATAGAGGATGCCCTACTAGACGCTAAAACGGCAATCAGACAAAGTATAAACATAAGGCAAAGCAAAAGCGAACTGCAAAAAGAAATTCTCTCTAAATTTATCGATATTCGCACATTTGGCGGAGTGTTGCCGATTTCGGATAAAGACGAGATGAAGCAAGATAAGGAGATAAAAACCGCCGGCATTCAGTTTACGGGGCCGGTGCAGTTTAGATTAAGCAAGTCCTTAAATAAAGTCGAAATAGAGTATGTTAAGGGAACTGGTGCTTTTGCTAGCGATTACGATCCGAACGAGCCAAAAAAACAAAAAGATCAGGCGACTTTTAGAGAGGAAAAATTTTTAAGATACGCTATTTTTGCTACTTACGGCATTATCGATAACTATAATGCGGCAAAAACGGGCTTTAACGAAGCCGATGAAGCTAAAATTTTAAAAGCTTTGTGGCACGGCACTAAAAACTTAACGACTCGCTCCAAAATCGGCCAGACTCCGAGGTTTATGCTAATCATCACGTATAAGGACGATACGTTTGCGGGCGATCTAAACAATAGCATAAGCCTAAAAAGCGAAAAAGACGATAGAGCGATAAGAAGTATCAACGAATACGCTATCGACTTTACAAATTTAAAAAATAAACTCGCAAGATATGCTGCAAATATAGAAAAAATAGAGTATATGAGCGATTATGATTTTGAAGCGATAAACAAAGAAAATTTTGACAGTAGCTGGAAAAAGATAGAGGCATAAAATGAGCATTATTGCTTTTAGATTGTTCGGCGATTACGCTCATTTCTCGCATCCGGCGACGATTTATTCTAGCCTAACCTATCCGGTGCCGCCAAAGACCGCTATAATGGGCTTTTTAGGCGCCGTTATAGGCGAAGAAGAGTATTTTAAGCTATCAGGTATCAGATACAGCGTAAAAATAGATAGGCAAATTTTAAAAAAGAGTTTTGTTTTTAACGGCATAAAATTTGCCCTCTCAAGTAATATGCATATAGAGGAAGGCTATCAAAACGCAAAGGAGAAAAAGCAGTTTTACAGAGAGCTTATTTGCTCGCCGTCTTATACCGTATTTTTAAATTTAGAAAATTTAGAGCAAAACTACCGGGATAAGATAATTTCAAATTTGAAAGAGCATAAAACCGCCTTTACGCCCTATCTTGGGATAAACTTTTGTATAGCAGATTTTAGTTGGATCGATATAAAAATATGCGAAAAAATATCGCAAGATGAAAGCTTTATAGATACATTTACGCTTATGGATGATTTTATTTTTGACGGTATTAATGAAAATGCGAAATTAACTACGGCTAGAATGCCTTGCGACTGCGAAAATGGACGAATTTTTAAAGATTTTAAAGACTTTGTAATGGAAATAAACGGCAAAGAGTCTATAAAATCTAAAAACCATGGAAATATATATCAGATAAACGATGAAAGAGTCTATTTTATTTGACGAGTTTTGGTCTCATCCAAATAAACTTTTAGAAGATCATATAAAAAATATGATCTCGTCTGACGACGATGAGCTAGATAAGCAGGTCAAACTCTATCACGATATCGCGAAACTAAAAAATAATTTTCAAATTTACATCAGAGATACCTCAAACGATAAGCTGGATAAAAACCACTCATTTCTATCGGCATATTTTTTCTTGCTAAACTCAAAATTTGATGAAATACCGACTCTATTTGGCTTTCTTGCCATCGTTTCGCACCACGGCGACGTATTAAATTTAGATAGATTAGTACGCGAAGATAACAAATTCTTGGGCGATAATTTTGAAAATTCAAAAGAGCTAAAATACTGGGACGAAGTGGCCGACGCCGCTAAAAATATCGAGATTTATTCGGGATTATCTACTAAAAAAGATGAGTTCTTAAAGAAAGCTATGAGCCTTCAAATGTTTTCTTGCCGATTAACCTATCGCAATTTTACGTATAAAGATTTTATAAATTTCAAAAGCCTATACTCGAATTTAGTTTATAGCGATAAATTTGAGGCTATCTTTAATAAGCCAAGGCAAGAAAATAAGCAAATTCCGCTTTGTGAGCTAGAAAAACATATTTCAAAATTAGCGGAAAAATCGGGCGACGAAAAACCAAATAAGCGAGATACGTTTAGAAAATTTGTTTTAAATAACTTTGACGAAAATTATAAACTTTTTACTTTGACTGCGCCGACTGGCTACGGCAAGACCTTGACCGCTCTAAATTTTGCCTTGAAATTCAATAAATCTCGCATAATTTATGCGCTTCCTTTCACTTCGGTAATCGATCAGACCTACGATATAATCGCGAAAATTTATAAAAATAGCGATATTTCGGTTAGTAAAGCTCACCACAAAACGACGATAGGCGAAGAAAATCTAACCGAGGAGGATAGGTATTCTAAGATTAAATTTTTGATGGAATCTTTTAGCGGCGAGATAAACGTAACTACGCTTTATCAGCTGATATTTACGCTATTTGGCAACAAAAACAAAGACAACGTCAAATTTAATCAACTCAAAAATAGCGTCGTTATCATCGACGAGGCACAAGCGATCCCATATAATTTTAGAAAAGATTTTATCCTGCTTTGCGAGATCATCTCGCAGCGGCTCGGCACTATTTTTATATTTATGTCGGCGACGATGCCTGTTATTAAAAGCGAAAATTTTAAAGAAATTTCAAATTTGGATTATTTTTCAAAGCAGGATAGATACGTCATAAAATGGCTTGATATAAGCAGCGAAGAGGATCTATTAGAAAAGATTTGCGAGACCGCGAGAGATAAAAATACCCTCGTCGTCGTAAATACGATCAAAAAAGCACAGGAGCTGTTTGTAAAACTAAGAGATAAATTTAGCTGCTTTTGCCTAAACGGATATATGTTTGATGGGCATAAGCGAGCGATTATAAGAATGGTAAGATGCGGGATAAGCAAGAGCAAAAAAGATCCGCTCGCGAGTAAAATTTTACTAATTTCCACGCAGTCTATCGAGGCTGGAGTGGATCTTGATTTTGACGTGGGATTTCGCGAAGTCTCGCCTATTAGCTCGATCATACAGACTGCGGGGCGCATAAATAGGCATTTTGGAGCAACAAGAGGCGAGCTATACGTCTTTCCTGAAATAAGCAAATTTACAAATTTGATTTACGGCGATCTATATAAAGTAAGCGGAACTATTTTGGAGGATTTTAGGCAAAGAGAGGTGCGAGAGAGCGAAATTTTAGAAATTTCAAATTTGTATTTTCAAAAAATCAGCAATCAACTAGAAAATTTATATATACAAAGCGAGATAAAAAAGCTGGAATTCGAAAATATAAATCAAAAAATCGAAGAAATTATGGATGATAACTGCAAACAAACACTAATAATCGAAGCTAAAGAAAATTTCATTAAGGATTTTGAAGCTAAAATTCTTGAAATTAAAAATAGTCAAAATAACGAATTCACGATACGAGATATTTTAAAAAATCACATCAGAAAGTTATCGAAATTTAGCATAAACGTAACGTTTAAAGATAAAGAGAATTTATTACCGAATTTAAGGCAAATACGCGGGCTAAAAGATATGTTTTATCTACCATTTGGCTCGTCTTATTTTTATAGCACGGATTACGGGCTCAAAAAAGATACGAATTTAGACATCACAGACGAGGTATTCGACTAATGTTCTCAAAAGACCAAATCACCGGCACGCTTGTGAATTATTACATCACCTGCAAACGTGAGGCGTGGCTCTACGCACACCATATCCACGCCGATCAGGAGGATGAAAACGTGCTGATGGGCAAGGCGCTAGCAGAGATCAAAGAGAGCGATTTGCAGGACTTTGCATTTTCAAATTTAAAATTCGACAAACTTTCCAAGCAGCGCGGACATTACCTCGTCACCGAATACAAAAAGAGCCTAAAAAACGAGCTTGCAGGCAAGATGCAGCTACTTTTTTACATCTATCTTTTAAAAACGGGCTTAAATTTAAAAGAGGTAAAAGGCAAACTAATCAGCGGTAAAAAGGTGATTTTAGTGGAGGATAGCAACGAAAATTTCGCTCTAATAGAGCAAATTTTAAGCGAGATAACGGCACTCGCAAATCTAGAGCGGCCGCCGAAATTTGCGCAGGGCAAATTTTGCGCAAACTGCGCTTATAGCGGATATTGCGCGAGTTAAAATTTAGAAAAATGTTAGAAAAATGTACGTGATTTTATTTTACGACATCGCCGGTGCCGAGCAAAAAGAGAAAAACAACGCAAACCGCATCAGAAAGGCGGTCGAGAAGTTCTTGCCGCGGGTGCAGTTTTCCGTTTTTGAAGGCGAAATTCGCGAGAGCGACTTTAAAAAACTAACCGCGATTTTGCAAAAAGAGTGCGCTAGCGAGCTTGATTCTATCGTGATTTATACGTTTAATTCGCTGAAATACTCCAAGCGTATCGTAATCGGACAGGACAAAAGCGGCGCGCTGTTTAGTTAAATTTGCTCGCGTAAATTTGCCGAATTTGACGTCGGCACTTGAAATCCCAGCTAAATTTAAGGAAAAAATATGCAAAAAAGCGATAGGACGCATTTTATTTTAAGCGCAGGCCGGCTTCGCAGGCAAGATAACAATATCTATTTTGATAAATTTGACGATGCGGGCGCGCTCGCCGCTAGTAAAATTTTGCCGATAAACGCGATCGATGAAATTTACGTGCTAGCAAAAGTGCAGATCGACACCTACACTATGGCGTTTTTGGCCGATAATAACGTCCTTTTGCACGTTTTTAGCCCGTATCAGAGCTTTCGCGGTAATTTTTATCCAAATACCTCAAACTCGGTCAATAAAAGCGGCTTCGTGCTGCTAAATCAGGTTCGCGCTTTTGACGATCCGCTTAAGCGCACCTACATCGCCCGCGAGATCACTCGCGCGCACATCCTAAACGACGCGGCAAACTGCAAAAGACACGGCATGAAATTTGACGTCTCGCCCCACATAGAGGCGCTAAATGCCGCCGCGGACGTACCTGCGATAATGGCGGCGGAAGGGGCGTTTCAAAAGCTCTACTACGAAAAGTGGAACGAGATAATCGCGGATCAAAAAAGCTTTAAATTTACCGTCCGCTCCAAGCGCCCGCCTGCCGATAAAATCAACAGTTTCATAAGCTACGTAAATACGCGTATTTATAATGTCTGCCTAAGCGAAATTTACAAAACCGAGCTTGATCCGCGCATCGGCTTTTTGCACGAGCCAAACTACCGCGCGCTGAGCCTGCACCTCGATCTTGCGGAGATTTTTAAGCCGATTTTGGGCGATACGCTGATTTTTAGCATGCTAAATAAAAAAGAGATCACCGCAAAGGACTTTCAAACGGACGCCGGGCGGATAAAATTTAGCAACGACGCCGTGCAAAAGATCGAGCTAAAAATGATCGCGAGGCTTGGTGAAACGATCTGCCTAAACGGGCAAAACTTCACGTGGCGGCAGGTGATCCGCCGCGAGGCCAATCAGATCAAGAAATGTATCTGCGAAGATGCGCCTTATGAGGGGCTGGTTTGGAGCTAGATTTAAGCTAGGGCGATAAATTTATGCGCCGCGCAAAGCGATGATTAAATTTACGCTTAGTTTGCAAAATATCATTTGCCGTGTAAACGCCGAAGAATTTAGCGCAGGCAAATACGCAAAAACGTCGCGCGCATAAAAATCGCTGCAAAAGCCGCATCCGTCGTCATAAACGCGCGAGGCGGTAAATTTAGGCGGGTTAAATTAAGCTTAGGCGTTTTGTTAAATTTAACCAAAATCAAACTAGCTTTGGCGATTTAAGCGCATCAAGGCGCCCAAAAACCTAAAAAATGCCTAAATTTATCAATTTTTTGCTACAATTAGAATTTTTAAAATCTACAAAAATTTAGGAGAAATTTCTATGAAAAAAGAAGACATAAAAGAGCTGATCGAGTTTTTTAACGACATGGATATGAACCGCATAAAGATAAAAAGCGGGGATTTCGAGGTCGAGCTTGAAAAATTCGCCGACTGCTGCGAGCTGCCAAAGCCAGTCATCCAGGCTCCAGCCCCGACTCCGACTCCTGTAAACGTGGTGGTAAACTCAGAGGTCAAAGCTCCTGCTAATTCTCCAAAAGACAGCATAAAATCGCCTATGGTAGGTACTTTCTACGCTGCTCCAAGCCCCGGCGCGGCGCCATTTGTCAAAGTAGGTCAGCGCGTTAGAAAAGGCGACGTCGTAGGTATCATAGAAGCGATGAAGATAATGAACGAGATCGAGGCCGAATTTGACTGCCAGATCACCGAGCTACTCGTTTCCGACGGCCAGCCGGTCGAGTTTGGCTTGCCGCTATTTGGCGTGGAGAAAATTTGATGGAAATAAAAAGAATTTTAATCGCAAATCGCGGCGAAATTGCGCTGCGAGCCTTGCGAACGATAAAGGAAATGGGCAAAGAAGCCGTCGTGGTCTACTCCACGGCCGATAAAGACGCGCTCTACGTCAAATACGCCGACGTGGCAATTTGCATCGGCAAGGAGCGCTCAAGCGACAGCTACCTAAATATCCCGGCCATAATCAGCGCAGCCGAGATCAGCGAAGCCGACGCGATATTTCCGGGCTACGGATTTTTAAGCGAAAATCAAAATTTCGTCGAAATTTGCTCGCATCACAAGCTAAAATTTATCGGACCTAGCGTGGCCGCGATGGCGCTAATGAGCGATAAAAGCAAGGCAAAGCAAGTTATGCAGCGCGCGGGCGTTCCCGTGATCCCGGGCTCTGACGGCGCGGTAGCCGACACCAAGGCGGCTAAAGAGCTAGCTAAAAAAATCAGCTATCCGGTCATCCTAAAAGCAGCAGCCGGCGGCGGCGGGCGTGGCATGCGCGTGGTCGAGCGCGAAGAGGATATCGAAAAGGCGTTTTGGTCGGCTGAAAGCGAGGCGATGAGCGCGTTTGGCGACGGGACGATGTATATGGAAAAATACATCCTAAACCCGCGCCACATCGAGGTTCAGATCATCGGCGACAGCCACGGCAACGTACTGCATATCGGCGAGCGCGACTGCTCTATGCAGCGCCGCCACCAAAAACTGATCGAAGAAAGCCCCGCGATACTACTAGACGAAGCTACGCGAGAGAGGCTACACGAAACGGCGATAAAAGCGGCAAAAGCTATCGGCTACGAGGGTGCGGGAACTTTTGAATTTTTGGTCGATAAAAATTTGGATTTTTACTTCATCGAGATGAACACGCGCCTACAAGTCGAGCACTGCGTTAGCGAGATGGTAAGCGGCCTAGACATCATCGAGCTAATGATAAAAGTAGCCCAGGGCGAGGCGCTACCGTCGCAAGAGAGCATTACGCTAAAAGGCCACGCCATCGAGTGCCGCATCACGGCCGAGGATCCAAATACGTTTACGCCAAGTCCCGGCAAGATAACTAAATACGTCTGCCCGGGCGGACGAAACGTGCGCATGGACAGCCACATCTATCAGGACTACTCGATCCCGCCTTATTACGACAGTATGATCGGCAAACTCATCGTATGGGATACCGACCGCAACCGCGCGATACGCAAGATGAAAGTCGCGCTAGAACAGCTCGTCATAAGCGGCATCAAAACCACGCGAGACTTTCATATAGCGATGATGGAAAATCGCGATTTCATCGAAAACAACTACGATACCAACTACCTCTCCCGCCATTAAATTTACGGGCTGGACGGATACGTATTTTTACCTTGCCTAGCGGCCAAAAGGCTGCGGGCTAGGTAAACCCGGCTCAAATTCGCTTTTTTTAAAACCGACCGCGACGTTTTGAGTATGGGCAAACCGCCGATACGCTAACCTAGGGCAAATTTGCCGATACGTTTTATTTATAAACTTACGGCGCCTACCGCGGCGATGCCAGGCAAAATCAAATTTATCCCGGCAAAATCGGCGACTTAAAATCAATCCTATTTCATTTACGCCAAATTTAGAGTTTGCCGGGCGCCCCGCCGAGAGATAACCAAATTTATCTCACGCCTTCTAAAATCGTTTTAGCGGGCGGATTTAACGCATAAGCTTAAAGAGATTTTGGGTTTTAAATTTACCCGCAAATCAGCCAAATCCTAAAAGCGCAAATTCGGCTATCGGTATTGCTTTATCCGCGGCAAAACGGCGCCGAAAAAATCCGTATGATTTTGCCTAGCTTTTGCCCCGCCGCGCCTAAAATAAATTTCGGCAAAAAACCGGTGCGACGGTTTAGATAAAACAGGCAATTTGCGGCCGTTTTTCAAAGGCTTGCGGTAAAACGCCGCTTATAGTCTAAATTTATGCGGCGACTAAGTTAAAAGCCGCGATTTTATCCTAGTTTAAAAATATCAAGGTTCAAATTTAATTCGTCTATGATAGATAAAAGCTCTAAAATTTCCTTTTTGATCTGTGCGGCGTCCTCAAGGCTAGGCGGTAGCGAAAACGGCGTAGTTTCAAATCTATTTTTCGCTCCGTTTAAAAATAGATAAAATTTATCGTCCATAAACGCAGCGCTCACGCCCATCTCTCCCGCAAATTTTTCTTTTAGCTCGCGCAAGCGCTTCATGAATGCGGGCGTCAAAAGATATCTTGCTTCGACCTTGTCGTCCGTAAAAACCCTAAATTCGTCGTTAAAAAGCGTATCGTCCATCTGCTCTTTTTCGCCTATAAATTTAGTGTTTAGAGTGCGGCTTGCCACTATCGTTTGAGCGCTAAATTTCTTGTAAAACTCGCAGACTAAAACCGAGCCGCTAAAGGCCTGCATATCTTTCATCGTCTCCCAGGCAAAAACTATCGCGGATAGCAAATTTAGCGCTGCCGAGTCGCCTAAATTTAGCTTCGCGTCGTTTGGGATATCGATCGCTTCGCTGAGGCTAAATTTGACGCCATTATACGTTCCGATAATTAGGTCTTCGGCGCGAAACTCGTCAGGCGAATAAATGCCGATTTTGCGAAATTCTTTACGGCTAATGCCGGCAAACGGATCGTAGCTAAAATTTGGATCTACCTCGCGGATAGCGGCACGGACGAAAACGTTTTTACAGAACGCTTTGTAATCCTCTGGAACGTCGATTACTCGGCCCCCGTTCGTAACTAGCGCGACGAGAAAAAACGGAATATAGATAATGATAAAAAATAGCGAAGCAAGGTCGCTATCCAAGAGATACTTTGCGGCGAATGCACCGCCCACGGGCAGGATAACTATAAATAAAACCCCCAAAAATAGATACTTTACAAACTCGCGTCTGCACTCTTTTTGCTTTTTTCTAGTTGCCTCTATCGCTTCGTTTATGTTCAAATTTTGCCTTTTTAGGATTTTACGTTTAGAGCGAATTTTAGCGAAATTTACGCCGTGAAGGTGCGAGTTTGGGCAAGTAAGCAACTAAATTTAAAAAATCTGTCAAATTTGACCTAAAATAAAAGAAGTTAAGCCGAATCAAATCGGCTTAAATTTGCGCCCGAATTTGAGTTTAGCGCAGATGTTTGACGTTAGCTTTTGCGAGGAGTTTGTTGAAGTATTCGCCGATGACGCGCTCTTGTTCTAGTCTGTAAACCGCATTCATAGCCTCATTTTTTACATCATCGAAAGACGGTACGACCTGCCCTTTTTTAGCCGCTACGTAAAACATCTCAAAGCCCTCCGGAGTCTGAAATATCTGCGTGAAAGTGCCGTCTGCGGTCTGCTGAAATATCTCTCTTAGCTGCGGCGGTATTTGCTCGCTTTTTAGATCTAGCACGTCCATATGCACGCTGTGGTTGGTATTCATCGGGGAGCTTTTTCTAGCGACCTCCAAAAAATCAGCCGACGGAGCTACGTACCTAGTCACGCTAATATCGCTAAAACGGGCAAATGCGCTAGGATTTTGCTCAAAATACGCTCTTGCGGCGTTTTCTGAAATGTTGATTTTAGCCTCGGAAAATATGCTTTGATATAGCTTTTCTTGCTTTATGCTTTTTGCGACGTCGTCCTTAAACTGCGCGTAATCTCCGCCCTTTGACGTTACGGCGGAGCGAAGGCCTGCTACGTTCATACCGCTGTCGTTTGCTATTTTTTCTAGCCTTTGATTTACTTCGTAGTCGCTGGCTTCGATTTTTAGGTTTTTGATCTGCGCGGTTTCTAGCCTATCGCGGATCAGTAAATTTAGAGCGGTCGTCTCATCCGTTTTTAGCTGTGCGGCGGCTTTGCGTAGTTCGTTTATCGTGATGGGTTCGTTTTCGATAACGACGGCGATGCCGTTTGATATCTGGCTAGCGTTAGCCAGACAAAAACTGAGTAAAAACGCGGCGAACGAGATCTTTTTTAACATATAAAACCTTTGTTTAAGTCTAAAGTAAATATAATTTGAGCATTATAACATTTTAAATTTAAGCGCAAGCTATAAAGGTAAAATTTAATGCAAAATCCAAAAATAGTAACCAGATTTGCGCCATCCCCGACGGGCTACTTGCACATCGGCGGACTAAGAACCGCGCTATATAACTATCTCTACGCGCGCAAAAACGGCGGGAAATTTCTGCTACGCATCGAAGATACCGACCTAAAACGCAACTCCGAAGAAGCGACGCAAGCGATAAAAGAGGCCTTTGCCTGGTGCGGGCTGGATCACGACGGCGAGGTGACGTATCAGTCGCGTAGATTTGACGTGTATAAAGAGTATGTAAACAAGCTGCTAGCCGAGGGCAAAGCCTATAAATGCTACATGAGCAAAGACGAGCTAGACGCTCTGCGCGCCGAGCAAGAAGCCAGAAAAGAAAGACCCAAATACGATAATCGCTACCGCGAATTTACGGGCACTGCGCCTGCTGGAGTCGAGCCCGTCATCCGTATCAAAGCGCCTCTAAGCGGCGAGATCGTGATCGACGACGGCATCAAAGGCGAGGTTAAATTTAGAGTCGAGGATATCCTGGATGATTTCATCATCGCGCGTAGCGACGGCACGCCGACCTATAACTTCACGGTCGTGATAGACGACGCGCTGATGGGCGTAACCGACGTCATCCGCGGCGACGATCACCTCTCAAATACCCCAAAACAAATCGTACTTTACGATGCGCTGGGATTTAAAGCGCCGAAATTTTACCACGTCGCGATGATAAACGGCGAGGACGGCAGCAAACTAAGCAAACGCCACGGCGCAACCGACGTGATGGAGTATAAGCGCATGGGTTATCTGCCCGAAGCTCTTTTAAATTTCCTCGTGCGCCTAGGCTGGAGCCACGGAAACGACGAAATTTTCAGCTTAGACGATATGCTAAAGTACTTCGATCCGCACGATATAAACAAGAGCTCAAGCACCTATAACGCAAGCAAGCTAGAGTGGCTAAACGCCCACTACATCAAGACTCTGCCCTACGAGAGGCTGGCAAGCGAGATGCTTGAATTTGAGATAGATTTTAAAGCGATGCCAAAGGGCGAGGTGCTGTTAAATTCTCTGCGCGAGCGCTCAAAAACGCTAGTTGAAATGAGCCAAAGCGCAAGGACGATCATAAACGCTCCAAGCTCATACGACGAGAAAGCGTATGCTAAATTTATCACGTCCGAAAGCAAGGAAAATTTAGCTAAATTTGCTGAAATTTTAGGCGAAAATTTAGACGCCGCAGGCTACGAGGAGATGACGGCTAAATTTTTAGAAGCAAACGGCTTAAAGCTAAAAGACCTAGCTCAGGCGCTTCGCGTCGCGCTAACGGGAAATAGCGTAAGCCCGGGGATATTTGAGGTGCTTGAAGTTTTGGGTGCGGACGAGACGAAAAAACGAATAAAAAATATTTTAAAGGAGAATAAATGACACACGTAACTAACGAAGAGGCGCTCGCGTATCACGAGGGCGGTAAAATAGAGATAAAAGTAAAAACACCGTGCGCTACGGCAAGAGACCTATCTATGGCCTATACGCCGGGCGTTGCGGTACCGTGCAAGCAGATCGAGGCCGACAACGAACTAGCCTACAAATACACCAACAAGGCAAATTTAGTAGCCGTCATCACCGACGGTACAGCCGTACTCGGCCTAGGCGATATCGGCGCGGTAGCGGGTAAACCCGTGATGGAGGGCAAGGCGGTTTTGTTTAAAAAATTTGCAAACGTAGACGCATTCGACATCGAGCTAGACGAGCATGATCCAGATAAGATCGTAGAGATCTGCAAGGCCTTAGCTCCGACTTTCGGCGGTATAAATTTAGAAGATATCCGCGCTCCGAAGTGCTTTGAGATCGAGCGCAAACTACAAGAAGCAGTCGATATCCCGGTCATGCACGACGATCAGCACGGCACGGCGATGATAACAAGCGCAGGCATAATAAACGCGATGGAGATTTCGGGTAAAGATATCTCTAAAATCAAAATCGTAGTTAGCGGCGCGGGCGCGGCAGGCATCGCATGCGCTAAGATGTACAAGGCTCTGGGCGCAAAAAATATCGTGATGATCGATAGCAAAGGCGTGATCCATAAAGGCCGCACCGATCTAACTCCGGAAAAGGTCGAATTCGCCCTTGAAACAGCAGATAGAACGCTAGCGGACGCGATGAAGGGCGCGGATATGTTCCTGGGCCTCAGTAAGCCTGGCGTCGTGACGAAGGAAATGGTCGCGTCGATGAACGACGAGCCGATTATTTTCGCGCTTGCTAACCCGACTCCCGAAATCTTCCCCGAAGACGTCGCTAGCGTACGAAACGACGTGATGATGGGTACCGGCCGCAGCGACTATCCAAACCAAGTAAATAACGTTCTTGGCTTTCCGTTTATATTCCGCGGGGCGCTTGACGTCAGAGCCAAAAAAATCACCGAAAATATGAAAATGGCTGCGGCACGCGCGCTTGCAAATTTGGCCAAAGAGCCCGTGCCTGCTGAGGTTTGCACGGCGTTTGGCGTAAAAGAGCTAAAATTCGGCAAAGACTACATCATCCCAAAACCGTTTGACAATCGCGTGCTTTTAGCCGTGGCTCCTGCGGTAGCCCAGGCTGCTGTCGATGACGGCGTAGCTAGGGTGAAGGATTTTGATGTAGAAGCGTATAGAGCGAGTCTAGCGAAGTTATTTTAGTTAAATTTGCGGGGCGCCTTGCCCCGCCGCTCTTAGCTTTTAACGGCTGCGGCGAGCGAGGCTAAGCCTGCGCTAAATTTATTAATTTTGCTACGCGCTTTGGCTTTACTAAAAAGTCTAAAATTTAGAGCGACTCGCCGAGCTAAATTTAGCCTTGTTTCATCGCGCGCCGTTTTTGCACCAAGCCAAACGACCTAAGCGCGCAAGCTGCCCTAACGGGGAGCCAAATTTAGCCCGCTCATAGCCTCTTAGCCGCGAGTAAGCCTTACGCGCGAAACGAGCCATTTGCAAATTTACGACTCAAAACGGTAAAATTTAAAAAGCCCTAGCCTAGCGTTTTTTAAATTTTATCCGCTAAATTTAAGGATCATTATGAAAAATTTCACCGCCGCCGATGCCGCCGAACTACCAAACGTCCGCCTAGTCTCTCACCCGCTCATCGAGCACAAACTAGCTATTTTGCGAGACGCCTCGACGCCGACATTTCAGTTTAGGATGCTAGTCGATGAGATCAGCCATCTGATGATATTTGAGGCGACGCGCGATCTGGCGCTAAAAAACGTGAGCGTGCAGACCCCGGTCGCACAAGCGCAGGCTAAAAAGCTAGCGACGAAGGTCATGATCTGCCCTATTTTGCGCGCCGCGCTGGGGATGTTAGAGAGCGTTTTTAAAATCATCCCAAACGCCAGCGTCGGATTTTTGGGCTTTCAGCGAAACGAAAAAACCGCGCAGGCCGAGTTTTTCTACGCTAAACTGCCCGCAGATGCTAGCGAGCGCGTCGCTATCGTCATCGATCCGATGTTTGCTACCGGCGGCACGGCGATAGACGCGGTCAAATTTTTGCGCGAAAAAGACGTAAAGCGGATCAAATTTATCTCCGTTATCGCCGCGCCAGAGGGCCTAAAAAGATTTAGCGAGATTTATCCGGACGTGAGCGTTTATACCGCCACGATCGACGAGAAGCTAAACGAAAAAAACTACATCGTGCCGGGCCTTGGCGATGCGGGAGACCGCGTATTTAATACCTTGTAAATAGCGCGTTTTTTGAGCGCCTTTAAATGAGCTAGAAAATTTCGCCCTGCGACAGACTATACGTCAAGTCTTGGGATGAAATTTTCGTCGCGACATTCAAATCTGCCTAAAAATTTTGGCGCTCGTTTTTCTTGCGCCGTTTTTTGGCAAAAACCGACTTTCCCCGGGCATTCCGCGCGCTTCCGCTTATCTTTTTACGCTCAAATTTGCGCTTGACCAAATTTTTAAGTTAAATTTTTGGTTAATATTTAAATGGAGCATTTAAATTTATCCATCTTCGGCTTTATAAAATATGCTAAAATTATAAGTAGAAATTTTATTTACAAAGGACTAAAATGATACAGCAACAAGTTGGAGGCCTTAGGCCTAGGAGTATCAATATAAATGGATCCGACGAGGATTTGGCCGAATTTGCAAAGCTTTTAGCTGGGAAAATCGTGGTCTATAAACTTATAGAAAGCGGCGGCGAGCCGCTTGCACATAACTTAAGCGGCTTTAATAAAAAGAGCTACGTTATAAGCAAAAGAAACGAGGACGACAGCAGGGTCTCTACTATGTTTAGCGTCCCGCACATGAAGCAAGGCGCCGGTCTTAGCGAGGTAGAACAGGTTGTAGTCGGAGCGTTTGATTGCGGATACGAAGATGATATGCACGTAAAATGCGACAAAATTCTTTTAAAATTTAGCGGCGAGTATAAAGGCTAAAAAATGGCAAAAAGTATTATTAAAAATATTTTAGGCATTAGGTCTTTTAATTTCGCGTTGCCTGCGCATGAAAACGCGTCAAAAATTTTTGCCGATAGATTTTTGGAAGGACAATACGAAATTTACAAACCCGTCTTAAAAGACGAAAACGAGGTCGGTAGTCAAATTTGGGACATAACCGTTACCGGTAAAAGCAGCGAAGGGCGCAAAACCACGTTTTCGTTTTACCTAAAAGATGATTTACACGAGGGGCATGTAAAGGAAATGCTTCGCGGCAAAACCTTTAATAATGTAAAATTCGACACTGTGTATATCATAAATATGGAATGCATAAATCTCGGCTAAATTTATGTAGCGCAAGCTAAAAAACAGGCGCAAAAAGTAAGCGCGAATTGGCGCCGTTAGTCGCAGTTTGGCAAATTCGCCGAGCGAGACGCGCTTTAAATTTCACTAAAAAGGTCTTTTTTGAACAAACAACTCATTAGAAACGTCATCTTGCCGCTGGCCGTTTTGCTACTCGCGGCGCTGTTTAAATTTATCGTCCCGGATAGCTCGGCCGCTCCCGGTCAAAATCAGCCGCAAAGCGAATTTAGAGGCGGCGGTGTAGAGAAAAATATAGCCGCGCCGAGTGTAAACGTCGTAAAAGAGGGCGTCTACACCTCAAAAGACGAGGTTGCGGCGTATATTTATAGATTCGGCGGGTTGCCGCGAAACTTCATCACCAAAAAAGAAGCCCTCGCGCTCGGATGGGACGCTAAAAGCGGTAATCTATGGCAAGTCGCGGACAAAAAAAGCATCGGCGGCGACCGTTTTTCAAACAGAGAAAAGAAGCTGCCCGAGGCTAGCGGTCGCAAGTGGTTTGAGTGCGATATCGGATACCGTGGATGGCGGCGCGGAGCCGAGCGTATCGTGTTTTCTAACGACGGACTGATCTACTACACGCCCGATCATTACGAGAACTTTTATCTACTTTATGAGCGGAGGCGGCAGTGAAAATCATAACTCTAAACGGCGCGAAAATGCGCGAGAAAACGGCGGCCTTTGAGTATCTGGCGCGAAAATTTAGCCTTGGCCCCGAGATAAAAAACCTCGACGCGCTTTACGACGCGCTCGGCGAGATAAACGAACCTACTCAAATCAAACTAAAAAATCGTTCCTCTCTTGCCGCGTTAGGGGGTTATGCGGACGATTTGATCGCCGTTTTTACCGACCTAGCGGAGGAAAACGAGCGGGTAAAATTTGAGATTTTATCTTGATTTTTCGGGCCATATTTAGATCAAACTCGCCTTTTAAAAACCAAAATTTAACCTCTCTAGATGGTGATTTTAGTTTGCGCTTGGCATTTTAGGCGCATGCCTCTGCCGCTAGCGCCCGCTTCTTAGCGAGCGTTAGCACGCTGCAAAAACACGCTCAAAGCCAGGCGCCAAGCAAAGACAAAAACAGCCGTCAAGCCGTTTATAAAGCCGCAAATTTAACCCAAAAATACGCCGCCCGGCGTTAAATTTAAAGCTCCGAGTCAAGCTTTAGTTTGCGATTTTGCCAAAACCCAAATGCAAAAATAAGCGAATTTAAAAGCCACATAGCCGTAAATTTAGCGTTTTTCGCCGTATTTACGGCATAAAGCGGCAAGCAAGTTTTAGGGCGCGGGAACGCAAAAAGCAAATTTAGCCTGCGATAAAACGGCGTAAATTTATCCCTTTGGCGAGCCCGCGCCTTTACCGTATCCGGCTCTGATACCGACCTAGCAGGCGACTTTGTGGCATAAATTTAGCCAAAATAATATAAAATCGACCAAATCAAATCCAAGGAAAAATATGACCGAAGTAGAAAAATTTATAAAAAAGCTCCACCGCCTGGAAAAAAGCGGCGATCTGGAGGTAGAGCATCTGCTAAAAGCGCTAAAGATACCGGACCCGGCTCTCATAGAGCCTCTGCGCGAGATGTCTAGGCAGTACGACTGGCAGCCGATGAACGACGACCTCATAGCGCCGATGGCTGCGTGGGTCGATGCGATCTGCATCTATCTAGAAAGCGGCGTAGCAGGACTGGTCAAAGCGATAAACCGCCCAAAGCAGTTTTTCCGCATAGTTTTTGGCACCATAGAGGAGCTACCGCCGCACGAGGCCTTGGATGCGTTTTTGCAGCTGGGAGAGGAGTTCGCGCGCGGGATACCGCCTAAGAAAAAGAGCTTTGCAAAGTGCTATATCTACACGCTTATGAACTTTTCTTGCGGTATAAAAAGTCAAAAAATCGGTGCGCGGACGCACGATGCTTTCGCGCCTATTTTAAAGGGACTCATCGCAGCAACGATCGGTACGAAGGACGAAAACATGGCCGAATATGCGACGATTTGCTTTGAGGCTTTGGGCGATACGAGCGATACGGAGTATCTAAAGTCTCTAGCCTTTAACGAAAAACGCTACAAAAACATCGGCAAAACCGTCGCAAAAAGGATAATGAAAAAATATGAGCAGTAAGCCCGGAGTTTGGTTTACGCTTTGCCGGCTACTAGGAATTTAAAAATGTGCTTTGCTAGTTTAAATTTACGGCGCGAGCGACCCGAATAAATCCGCCCAAAACAAAGACCTCGGGCTAAATTTATAAGTCCGTCGCCGACAAAAGCAATCGCATCTTACAAAAGCGGCTCTGACGACGCTACGCCGCAGCGCTAAATTTAGCGGCGATGCAGGCGTGCGCATAGAAAATTATGGGTTTTACGTTAAGCTATACAATTCTTTTTTGGTATCGCAAGCAGTTCTATCAAAGTATGGTGCCGCTTTTACCCTTAAAAAAGGCGAGACTTAAATCGTTTATTTTCACGACGCCTTTGTTATATGGATTTATATTTCTGGACGGCTTGGGCTAGATCGCGTATCGGAACAAAAAGCAAAGCGTAAATATGCGGGCTTTTATTTTTGCGACTCTCAAAAAACCCGCGCAACCAAAAACAAAATCACAGATAAAGCCTTTTTGATTAAGGAATAGAGCTCTTTTTAGGGCTTTGGCGGCTTGCTTGTTTTTACGCGATAGGACGTACCGTTTATCCAAGGCTAATGTCAAACCTACATAAGAAAAACTAAGGGCAAGAAAATCTACCTTACGGCTTTTCGGGCAGCGATTGTTTTTTGCCTTGTTATATTTTTGACCCCTACCTTGCAGCTTAATCTCGTATTCGGTTAGATTATTGTCGCATTCGTATACTAAACTACGCGCTTTTTTGCGTTTAGAAGGCGCGCAAGTCAGACAATAAGCCAGAAAATAAGGCATTACGGACGCTTTCGGTATTTGGATAGTTTTGTATGTAATTTATAAGAATCTTAAGATCGGTAACGTCGTCTATATAGCCACAACCGTCGCTTTCGGGCAAAATATGACCGTCAATTAATTTTATACCGCCAAAAATATCTCTATTTAGGTAATCTCGGACTCGAGCAAAATACCAAATATGATAAACTAGCTCGCAAAAGTCTTGTAATGCGGAATACTTGCGAGCCGAGAATATCGAGTCGGCGATATTTCGCAATTCCCTCACAGAAATACTGGCTATTGTTTTTGAAGCCAAGGGTAGCAAACGTTTTTTGTAGATTTTCCGTTTTTTGAGGATAGTCACAGGCTTCCAACCCGCCCCAAAACATTCGAGATATTTCGCAAATACGAAGGCGAGAGAATTTTTAGAAATATTAGTGTAAGGTTAGCCTCCAAGTATTCATCGGCTAAATTTAAGGCGTCTAGACAAGAAACTTGGGGGAATGTTCCTAAAAACTTCGTCAGAATACCGCTAGAGGCGAAATAGAAGTCTTTACGAAACTTAGCGGAGTAGTTCCTTTTTTGACGATCGAGCGGATATTTAACCAAAAATTAGGGGTTAAAGCCTGACGACTTGCTTTACGTCCTTTTCTAGACGATAATCTCGTATAGCTTCATCGGGATTAACGCGAAATTTAGCAGTTTCGCGCAACTTAGGATTAGAGGTTTTTGCTAACTTCATATTCAGCTCCGAATTGTGGATTTCTAAATTAATTATCAGAAAACGGAGCGATGCCATCATGTTAATTCTTAAAAAACTCACTAATTGTAGTTAGTGAGCAAAAGAGCGAAAATAAGAAATTTATCGCAATAAGTTCCATTACGAACTACGTCAAAAGCTTGTATTTTGGGGAAAAGTTTTCGTATTCAAGAGTGTTATGGTGCGGATGAAAGGACTTGAAAAAATACGCCGCAGATTTATTAAGAATTATATAAGTTTATATAGCCCTAAAATACGATACTTTAAGCTGATTATAACTTTTTTAGAATTATAATTCTATCGCCAAATGGGTTACCCAGTGGGTTACCCAAAGCGGCGCAAAGGATTTTAAAAAGGACTCAAATGTCAATCAGTCTAAGCGAATACAAAAAGACGAAAGTTCCAAATATCTACATGAGTAAAAATCATACGAATAAGTTTTTATTCAGAAAAAGAAGTAGCGACGGAAAGCGAGCCACCAAAGTAGTTGAAATAGCCGTAAGAGAAAAATGGACCGGGCGGGAATATTTACAAGAAGCTATGGCAGTTTTTGCGGAGTGGGCAAAAGGCAAAGATATGGCGGCGTCTAGTGTTTCTAGAATCCAGCCAAACATCAAAGTTAAACAGCTTTGGGATTTATATATGGAGACCAGAGCAAAAACCAAAGCTACGACCGGGCTAGCGGCGATGTTTAATAATCACATCAAAAACAGCCCGCTAGGCTCGCTGGCTATAGAAAAGGTAACGCTTGATCATATTCAAATTTTCTATAACTCCATGCGAAACAAGGGACTGTCGCCAAAAACATACAATAAAACGATAAAAGAAATTTTACGCCCGATGTTTAAGTACGCGCTTATTCATAGAGCTCTAGCTTTCGAGCCGACGTTTGGTCTAAAACTAGACAAGATCGAGAAAAAATCAAAAGTCATCAATTGCTCTAATAAGCTTAGAAATTTATTTTTCGCTATTAATGAACTTTACGCCGACGACGTTTTTTACTGGACGCTTTTTGCCCTTATTTTTACGGGCAGGCGAAAGTCCGAAATTTTAAACTTAAAATGGAAAAACATAAATTTCGGTAACAACACGATGCTTTTAGAGAGAACGAAAAACTCCAACGACTATATCGTAGCTATCCCAAATTTTATAGCATCCAAACTACAAGAGATACCAAGGGTAGCCGAGCTAGTGTTTGCCAGCCCAGTAAGCGGCGAGACTATAGTTAATCTAGACAGGCAAGTTAAAAAGATCAGGGAACTCTCAGGAGTTGAGAATTTTCACCTACATATGGCGAGAGATATAGTAGTCGGCGCTCTTGCGGAAGCTAGCGCGGATATCCATACGATGTCGGGCACTTTACTGCACGAAGAACTAGCGACCCTGCAACACTATCTAGGCGTCGATACGTACAAAGCAACCCAGAAAAGCTCGCAAGTGATAGAAAATTTAGTAGCTCCTAAAAGATTGGGGCATAAATGACGTTTAGAGTAAAATACCGGCAAAGCAAAACGAGAGGTTTAATATATAAAATATGATATAATGAAACAATATAATTGTAAAGAATAAAAAATTGGATAAATTTAATAAACCAAAGTTATCTGTTGCCCAGCAAGTCGTCCACTTGGAAACCAAAGGGGTAAAATTTAATATATGCGACAAAGAATCGGCTATAGATTTTTTAACCAACAATAGTTACCTATTTAAAATAAAAGCTTATGCTAAAAATTACACCAAGCGAGACGACGGTACATACATAAATTTAGAATTTGCCTATTTAAAGGAGCTATCTACTATAGATATGCATCTTCGCAGATTTATCCTAACTCTTACCTTAAATATAGAACACCTTTTAAAAACCAAGCTATTAAGGGATTTTAATGAGGACGAGTGCGATGGATACGCGATAGTAGATAATTATCTCAATGCCAATCCCAAACAGAAAAACTATTTTTTAAATTATAACAAATACGACTTTACAGCCAAAGACAATATTATTAATAAATATAGAACCGATCTATCAATATGGAATTTAATCGAGATATTGGAGTTTAAAAACTTTACAAATTTTTGCGATTTTTATTATAAAAAATTTCCAAATCAAGAATACATAAAAATAAAAAACATGCTAACATCAGTGCAGTTTATTAGAAATGCAGCGGCGCACAATAACTGTTTGATAAACAATCTAAACCCTATCGACAAATTTAGACCGACTTATCAGATTATGGATTTTTTAAATTTACATCTAAGATCATCGAAAAAAAGCGTTGAAAATAAAATGAAAAATCCATTTATAAATAACTTTTTATGTTCTTTTTTGATATTTAATATACTTTGCAAAACCAAACCCATGAAAAAAGCTACAGTAGTAGAGCTAATGAGCCTGCTTAAAAGAGCTAGAAAACATAAAGGATTTTATGAATCCAACAATAAACTAACCAGTACCTACGCCTTCTTGTTAAAATCTTCAGCAAGCATAAAAAGAAATTTTATACACTTTTAAGAGAATATATTGTAGTATTCCCAGACTTGTACGCGCCTTACGGCGTAGGTCTTAGGCTACTTCGGTAGCCTTCGCACCTAAAAATCATACTTAACAATCCTCCAATTACCATACTATTACCTAAAAATAAAAAACAGTAAAATATCTTTGGCGAACCGACTTTTTGCTTGACTTAAGGTTTGTCACATGATAGGATGGGTATAAAATTTATAAAGGAAAAAAATGCAAATAAATCCTTGTCAAAAAAAGTTTATAACCCCTGTGGAATTTGAAGCTCTCTTTAGTATCGGTACGGATGCTCAATCCATTTGGAGATCAAAAGGCATCTTGCCTTATATAAAGCTGGGTAGTAGAAAAGTTCTATACGATAGAGAAAAAATAGAAAAATGGATAGCCAGACACGAAGTGGATAGAGATCAAGCGCAATATATTTTAGATGCTGAATCTGTATAATATAAATAGACAGATAACGAAATTGGTATTAAAATAAAGCTGAGGTACTCTTGGGTAGGCCTATTTTTGGGCCTACCCAAGCTCTAAAAAATAAACCTAGCAAATCTATCTTTGGATTTCAACTAGGAATATAATGCCAAACAGATAAAACCATCGGATTCTATCTCGTATCCATTCCACACACATTCTCGTTCTCCTGGCCTAGGATTTTCAGCAATTCATCATCTGTACCAAATGACATCTCGATATTTTTGTTTCTAAGATGCTGTTCGTCAACTACTATTCTTGACACTTCTCTTTCAAAGATTCGTATTTTTTTGATAGTTCTTTGAATTCTTCTTGCAAACTTATTAATTTCTTTCTTAAAGACTCCAAAGATTTCTCGTATCTTTCTCTTTGTGTTTGCGACGATTCGTATATTTTGTTTGCGCAATCGTTCATCAAATGTTGCATTCGATCTATCAAATTCATTTTGTCTTGTTGCAAATTCGTTACCTCTTTCTCGTATTTTTCGATCAAGGTCTTCTTCTGCGATTCGTATTCGCTCCTCTCGCTCTTGATAATCTGCGTCAAGCTCTCGTTTTCTTCGAGCAATGCTTCTTCTAATGTCGTCATCTTCTACTCCGTTCTCATAGGTATATAGTATTTGCTGTCGCGCTTGATTATCTCCTTGCTCTGAGGGATCGATATGTAGTACCGCATCCTTCCGTCCGCTTCCGTCTCGGAATGTCTCCATGCTTGCGGTATCGTCCAAACTCTCATTGATTCCATCTCTTTTGTTTGTTCGTCCAAAAGCACCTGCAGCTCCTTGATTACATCCGATCTCGTTTTTTTGATTTGTGGTTCCGCCATATAAGAGTGTATCTGATGGCCTGATACTATTCCTATTATCAGTGCCGCCGTAGCTATGAGTGCCGATATCCATCTTTTGTTCTTGCTTTGGTTCGATATAATTTCTTGAAGGCTGGATTCCAAATTTTTGCCTATTGAATTTATCTCGTTTTTTAACAAGTTCTTCAAGCTTTCGCCTATTTCTTTCGCGCTCTGCTTGTGTGTCTCTATTATGGAATTCTCGAATTCTTCTGCTTGAGCTTTGGCCGAGCTCTCCAAGTCCTTGAGCGCCTGTGAAATTTGCATCGTATATTCCTCCTTTTAAACGATTTTTTGTTTTTTGATTAGGCAACATTACGGTTATACTTTTTTTGGTCAATCTGGTTACTTCAATACCGCTTTGACCCAGAAGCTCAATCATATGATCTATATTTTTGATATAGCCTTGTCCGACTAGATCGTGTAGCTTTTTATCGAGTTCTTCTAAATTTTTATAGTGCCCGATATTTTTCTTGCTGGCCGATATAGTTTGCTCTCTTGCGGGATCGTCGGGGCTTGAAAGATTATACTCGTCATTAACGATTCTTTTAAACAGATCGATTCTACTTTGATCATACTTGTCAAAGTATGGATTAAACGATTTGCCTGTCGACATGTCGATCTTTGGGATCAAGAAATTTAGTTCCAACCGACCGTCCTTGTCCGAATGCTCGACCCAGAGCACATTTACCCGCTCTAACATATAATCCCCGAGCAATGCGAGCTCAAAATCTTTTATGATTTTTAGCTTTTGCTCTTCATCCAAAAAATCATGCTTCTCCTCAAATGATAGAACTCCGAAACAGGTCTTTTGTTTATAAGTAACCCCTTTTATTATGGCTCTAGTTAAATTTTCGTCACCCTTTACGACCTTAGCCGTTCCGGCCGCCATTCTTTCGTTTAGTAGATAGTTTATACTTCCAAGGCCGCCGCCCGTATATGTAGGAAGAAATTTAACTAGCATCGTTGTTAACAGCTTTCTTTATGTCTGTGAGGTAGTGGTCTTGATTGATATAGTTCACTATTTTCCCAATCTTTCATAAATTCCACGCAAGATAGTATTGGCGTCAGCGAGAATTCTAAGACCGACACCATCTAAGCTTTCGCCGCTATTTAGCTTGACGGCTATCTGGTTTAGGTTGTTTCCTTGTTTGGATAGCTCAGCTAAAAGCTCCCTTTCAATAGGAAGTCTAATTCGCCTAGACAGCATTGAACTTAGGGCAAATTTTGAAAAGGTCATCCCTGTTTCTTTTAGCTTCTTTTCGATAGCCGACCATTCGGCATCGGTTAGTCTTAGTTTTTTGATTATGTTCTTAGTAATTTTTCTTTTTTTATAAAAACTCTGATTCATAAATATCTCCGCGTCTTGATAAAATGCATGATATATGTTTAAGGGCGATAGGTCAAATTAAAACTAGGATCGGAAATAAAAATTCTCAATATTTTTTGAGTCCATAGAAAGCAACTGCATACAAACGTATTTATACATGTTAAATAGGTACGCGGGATCGGAAAAAGAAACAAGCGAGTATTTTAGCCACACACTATAAGAATACTTTAAAAACCGTATTTTATGAACTATAAAGCACTTTACACTACGAGTTCGATTAAATTCGGCTTAATTAGGTTTTTACTTTGGCTCACATGATAATAACGTATAGAAAAACATATTTTTAGTTTATGGTACTGGCGATCAATAACGAGAATAGATACATTGTTTTTTTTAAACAAGAAACAAAATAAAAAATTAACTGATTAATCGCCCCGAGTTCTTACGGGAATACGTCCGTAAGCTTAAACATTTATTAAAATAGGCCACCTTACTCGGCTATTTTTAATAAATATACTCGGGGCAAAAGCGTGGGTCAAGGGAGTGGCAAACTCTCCTTACGAGCCTCTCGCGGGGCCAAAACGGTAACGTTTTGTGGCCACGTAGAGTATGCTCGTCCATATTTCTATTCTAAACTTTTTAGTCTGGGCACTATAGCATAAAATCTGGCTATACAGACTCATTTTTATGCCGGATAATTTTATAGAATTATAAAAACTACAGGAAAGTTACCTGAGCAAATCCGCTCGCGACTCATGATTATGCTTTTAGAAAAATTTAAAAAATATGAGTAATTTTAGTGATTGGTTAAGAAAAATTAACGGAACTAGAGGCTGGTAAATACTTGAATTATATTAATCTTTTATTTAAGATATAAAAAATATAGATACCGCAATTATTTTTTATCTGACATTTCTTCTATTTTAGGCCTATAAAACTCAACATCTACAAAATCTCCTCCTTCTCTTATTCTCGGTTGTTTTAGTCCGACTTTCTTGCAAGCTATCATTATTCTGCTTATACCGCTTCCCCATTGCTCTATCAGGCCAATCTCTTTAAATACGTTTGCTATAACCTTGTTTCTTATCTCGCTCCTACCCCTTAGTATGTCTTCGACGGTTACTATGTTTGGCAAAGCCCCGGGAGAGACTATATTTACTATATCGTCGTATACTCCGACTTTTACATCCCTTCCGAAATTCGCGTAATCTCTATGAATAAGCGCGTTTATTAGAGCCTCTCTTAAAGCGACTATAGGTATCTCGTAGCTGTCGGTTCTATATAGCCCTTCTATCTTGGCGCTTAAATTTATGTGATTTAGTATAAAGCTTTGGGTGTTTTCAATTACGCTAAATATATTTCCTCTATATTCTTTTTTATCTATAAAGGTCTCCATCGTTACGCCCTTAAACCTCGCGCACTTTACCGTGCAATGAGGAAATTTACCAAGAAGTATTAAAAGAGCGTTTGTGGGGTAGGTGATGCCCCTATCGGTTTTTATGAGTTTTAAATTTCTCAGCTTTTCATCGTTTAGAGTTTTACCTATTTTGGCAAACCTTGCCTTTATGGGTAGCATATCAGGTTCCCTGACGGTTATATCGTAGTTTATCTCCTCGTCAAAGCTTACGTATCTTTTATGTCTTTGAAGCTCTTCTATGATTTGAGGGCTTGCTTTTCTATTGGTGGCACCTACTCTTATATAGACGCCATCACTCTTTCCTTCGCTTTTTAGGAAATAGGGCATTAGGTTGCCGCGGAAAATTTCTATTACCAATAGAAGCTTACCATTAATGTTTATTGTATAAATTTCAGGCAAGATGTCCGGCGAGCAGCTGTCAAATATTACGGATACTATCTTATCTTTTAGCGCATAGACGCTATTTGCGTCCACTCCGGTTATTTTTAGTTTGTCGTTTATGCCTACTATTATTTTACCACCGGCGGTATTTGCAAAGGCGATTACGGTTTTTGCTATTGATTTATTATCGGGTAGCTTTTCTTTTAGCTCAAGAATTTTACTTTCGCCGTTTTTTATTTCGTCTAGTATCTTCATTTTCTCTATACGTAATTGAAATTTTAAACCGAATCATACCAAAATAGAACTTATTATTGGGGTATAATAGAGAAGGAATTAAAAATTAATTTTGCAACAAATAATAAATCAGATACCACAATAATTAAATATTAAAGCAGTAGAGAGGTTAAAATAACCTCTCTACTGCCTATATACCGCCTAGGAATTCCATCCGCTCATTACCAGGTTCATCATATCTTGATTGTTTCTGATGGTATCGTGACTGATGCCTGTTATGCCGTTATCTTTAGCGTATGCGTTGATGTCTTGGATGATTTTATTTATTTGGGAGTTGGTGATGAAATTTCCTCCCTCCAGCTCTATCTTTTCGATTTGGTATGCGGCGTTGTCAGTGTAGTTATTTACGGTGATAGAGTCTCCTTCGCCGTACCTAATGGATAGGTTATTGCCGTTAAACATAAAGGTTAGATTTTCTTTAGTTATCCCCTCTTTAAATTTAATCGTATCGTTGCCGTACACGTCGTAAATAGTATCTACTCCGTCTCCTCTTCCAAATACGTAAGCATCGTCGCCGTAACCGCCTTCCAGCCTATCGTTTCCGGCTCCGCCTTCTAGGATGTCGTTGCCGTTACCGCCATTAAGTTTATCGTTACCTTCGCCGCCATAGATAGTGTCGTTG
>NZ_CAURPW010000012.1 GCF_963526985.1 uncultured Campylobacter sp. | reverse complement strand
TCGCTCCTTTACTAACTGCGGGACTAAATTTAACGTCCCGCAGGTTTCTTTAAATCCATCCATAAAATCAAAAGCAATCCATAATCCGTCTAAATTCGTTTATCTTAAAGCCGCGTAAGGTTTTGCTGCAAATCGCTACTGGGCTAAAGGCTTAAAGCTTTGGCGTTGGTAAAAGTCCTGTCATACCCTTTAGGCGGCTACCAAAATACTGCTGCGACAAAATTTAAGCTTCGTAGCTAAATTTAAACTATGCAAATGCAAATTTCAAAAAATGAAGTAAATAAGAGGTTCTTTAAAAGGCAAGGCCGCATAAATTTGGCAAACCAAAAGAGGGCGCTTTGCTAAAAATTATCGTTTTTTTCGTTTAAAAGTTTATCCACGACGTAAATAGCGACCTTTTTGGCGCCGTTTAGGCTGATATGCACGCCGTCGTCGTTACGCAGCGGCTTGTTATCAGCGCCTTGCTTTAGATATTTGCCGTTATCGCAGATCGCGCCGCCGATGTCGATATAGCGCGCGCCTCGTTTTTGTGCTGCATCCTTGTAGATGAGATTTAGCGTTTTCATTTTTTTGTCGAATTTCTCGCTCCTCATGCAGGGCATCCCCAGCCATGCGACCTGAGCGCCGTATTCGTCCGCTATGTCGTATATCTGCGCTATCCTGCCCTCGTAAGCCTGCTTCCACGCATCCGTGCCAAACTCCAGCGCGCGCCCCTCAAAGGCGTAGCTATAAGCGTCGTTTGCGCCAAAAAGCGCTAAAATCAGTAAATTTTGCGGACGGTTTTTTAGATTTTCCAGCGCATTTTTTAGCTCTTCGCTCCAGTCGTAAAATTTTTTATTAGTTAGTCCCGTGCTTGCTTTGGCTAGATTTTTTATCGTGATTTTGCTTGTTTTTAGCGTGTTTTCAAAGCCCCAGCCAAAGCCTTGCATTATGGAGTCGCCTATCAAGATGACGCCTAAATTTTCATTTAGCTCGATGTCAAAAGCCCGGGATTTTGGCTGCTGCGCTTTATCTTCTTGCGCGATTTTTTGCGCTAAACTCGCTAAATTTGTGTCCCGCGAGCCGTTTTCGTCTAAATTTAAATCGGATACGACGGGGGAAATTTGAGCGTCTTTCGTCGTTAAATTTGCTTCATCTTGCGCGCTAGAGTTTGCGGCTAAATTTTGTTGATTTTGAGCGCTTGAATTTGCGGTTTGGTTTTGAGCGTTTAAATTTACTGTTTGATTTTGCGTTGCCGCGCTTATGGCCACTCTATCGCCCTTTAAATCAGGCTTGCTAAATTTAGCCCAAAAAACCCGCATAAATTTATCAAGAGCCGATTTTGCGCTTTGCAAGCCATCCTCTGCGATGTTTATAAATTTATCGCTCAGCGCCATCGCGCGCTCGTCTGTGATGAAAAAATCCTTTTGATATTTGGCTTCGTAGTAGTTTGACAGCGGTCGCAAAAATAGCGCAATCAGCGTAAAAAATGCGAGAAATACCCCAAAAAACGCTCTCATCAAAATCCTTGATATATAAAATTAGGCATACCGGACGGCATCAAAAAGTAAATAATTATCCCAAAAATCGCCAAAAAAACGGCTGAAAAAAGGGCGTTTATATTTTCAAAAAATTTAACCAAAACCGGATAAACGTCAAGCGCGGAGTATAAAAATACAAATACGAAAACGCACGCAAATAGCGCACAAATCGCAAGAAGCTCTCCGCCCGAGTTTCTAAAAATCGCCCCGATATAGCGCACCGCTCCCTCAAAATCCATCGTGAAAAACACCCAAACCATGCTCACGAAAATAAATGTAAAATATCGTCCAAGTATGACCGAATTTAGCCATTTGCGCTCGTCGGTTAAGTTTAAAAACACGACGCCAAGGCCGTGGATGAGCCCCCAGAGTAAAAAGCTAAGCCCCGCGCCGTGCCAGACGCCCGAGATCGCAAAGATTAGCATCACGTTTAGCTGCGTTTGCGCCTGCGTGCCGCGACTGCCTCCCAGCGGGAAATAGACGCACTCTTTGAAAAAATTCATGAGGCTGATGTGCCAATTTTGCCAGAAAATTTTTAAATTTCGCGCTGTAAAAGGACGGTTGAAGTTTTGCGGTAAAACAAAACCGCACATGAGTCCGAGCGCCGTCACGAAGTCCACGTAGCCGCTAAAATCGGCGTAAAGCAGCACGCTGTAGCCAAAAAGCGCTCCTAGAAGCTGCGAGGCGGGCAGGGTGGGTGCGGCAAAAACGGGATTAACTATCTCGAAAAGATGGTTTGCGACGATGAGCTTTTTAAAAAGCGCGGAACACAAAAGCGCGAATATAACGGGGCTGGCGCGAAAAACCTTTGGGGAGTTTAGCGCCTCGAAAAAGGGTTTTGGCCGCAAAATCGGACCCGAAATAATCGCGGCAAAAAAGCTAAGAAAAATGAGCGTATCAAGGTAGTCCGGCGCCTCTATCTCGCCGTCTCGCACGGCCTTTAGCAGCAAAATGCTCATAAATGAATAAAACGAAATGCCAAGCGGCAACGCGATATTTTCTAGGTGCAGGCGAGTAAATTTGATCGCGAAATAGTCGCCGTATTTAAAAAACGCAAGCGCGCAAAGCACGAAAATAACGCCCGCGGCAAAAGGAATAGCAGAGTCTTTGCTCTGAGCCGCCCTCGCGAAAAGAAAAATCGCGGTGCTAAAGATAAAATTTATGATTAGAAATTTAAGTCCGAATGAGGCTAAAAATAGGTATGAAAAGGCGAGTAAAACGACTTTTTGTAGGTGCGGGCGCGCGTTTAAAAAATAATAAATCGGCCAAAAAATAAAAAAGTACAAGCCAAATTCTATGGAAAAAAGATTCATATCCCGCCTAAATTTTTACGTAATTATATAAAAAAATTATTTTGGGTTAGGTTAAATTTGCGTTTGACGGGAATTTAAAATTTGACTTGCGCTTTTACTTGTGCGCGTTTTAAATTCGGCGTCAAATTTGGGGCCTAAATTTGAGTTCAAAACGGCTCAAATTCGCGTCCAAATTTGAGCCCTAAATCTCTCTCCCTTTTGCGAAATCGGCCAAAATTTAAAGCCGCTCTATGGCTGCAAGTACGTTTGTCGCGTCGTTTGCGGGCTCGGCCACGTCGTTAAATCTTTTTACGACTTCGCCGTTTTTCATAATCAGCGTTTGGCGGCGGTAAAATTTCTTGCCGTCGTTCGTGGTAAAGGTTTGTAAATTTAGCGGGGATTCTAGCTCGAAGTTTTCGTCGCTCAAAAAGATAAAATTCGCACCTACGCTTTGTTTAAATTCATTCATCTTTTCTACGCTTTGAGAGCCCACGGCTATTAGCGTAAAGCCTGCGGATTCTAGCTTTGCAAGGTTTTCTTGATAGGCTTTGCACTGAAGCGTGCAGCCGGTTAATCCCTTTAAATCCTTTAAATTTTCGGGTAAAAACTTCCCGCTTTCGCCCATTTTGGGATAGGTAAAAACGATGCAGTTTTTGCCGTCCGTTAGCTCGCTAAATTTGACCGGATTTGCGTTTATATCTTTCATTGCGTCCTCTTTGAGTGTGAATTGTTAAAAAAATAGACTAAAAATAGCACCGCAAAGCTTATAAACAGCATAATCGCCGAATAAACGTGCGCCTTTGTATAATCCATAAGCTCGACGGCCTCGTAGATGGCAATACTGGCGACTTTAGTTTTATCCCCCACGCTGCCGCCTATCATCAGCACGACGCCAAACTCGCCCAAAGTGTGCGCAAAACTCACTATGAGCGCGGTTAGAAGCGAGGGCTTGATATTTGGCAGAGCGACTCTAAAAAGCGTCTCCCATTTGCCTTTACCCAGCGAGTAGCTCGCCTCAAAAAGGCTCTTTGGCAGGCTAGCAAAGCCCGCCTGAAGCGGCTGAAACATAAACGGCAGCGAGTAGATGCAGCTAGCGATGATGAGGCCTGAGAAGTTAAAAACCAAGCGGATATCAAAGGTTTGCTCAAAAAATTTGCCTAAAAAGTTATAAGGCGAGAGAAAAACAAGCAGGTAAAAGCCTAGCACCGAAGGCGGCAGCACCAGAGGTAGCGAGATCACGGCTTCTAGCACGGGTTTAAATTTAAAACTCGCGCGGCTAAGCCAAAACACAACCGGCAACACGAGAAAAAACAAGATCGCAGTCGAAATAAAAGCAAGCTTTAGCGATAGGTAAAACGGCGTAAAATCGATACTCATTTTGGCTCGCTTTGCGCGTAAATTTCGCCGCTTGGGTCGTCAAATTTGTCGTTTTCGCTACCGTTTTTTTGTAAATTTAGCCCAAACGCCTTGGCGCTTATCGACGCTTCGTCGCCTGATTTTAAATTTGCAGCTTCTGCGGCGCTTAGAGCCACTTCGCAAAGCTGCTGACCGACGGAGACTACGGCTACGTAGATGGCGTCGCGCTTTGAGATCTCTAAAATTTTTGCCGGCAGGCTAAATTTCTGCGAGCCGCTGTGGCGCAAAAATATCTCGCCAGGGCTGCCTTCTTGCGCGATTTTACCGCCCTCTAGTACGAAAACTTTTGAGGCAAGTTTGTAGATCTCCGCGACGTCGTGACTAACCAAAATCGTCGTCATATCAAACTCGGAGTGCACCTTGGCTAGGTAGTCTTGCAGTTTTTCGCGCATGGCGTTATCAAGGGCCGAGAGCGGCTCGTCGAGTAGTAAAATTTCTGGCTTTCGCATTAGGGCGCGAGCTAGGGCGGCGCGCTGCTTTTGACCGCCCGAGAGCTGCGAGATGGCGGCGTTTTCTAGCGAGCTCATCTCGACAAGACCCAGCAGCTTGCGGGCTAAATTTACGTCGTCGTTTGCAAAAAGCAGGTTTTTTATCACGTTCATATTTGGAAAAAGCGCGTAGTCTTGAAATAAAAACCCGATATTTCGGCTTTGCGGCGGAGCGAAGTTTTTACCGTCAAAAAGCGTTCTTCCGCCCGCTTTTATCGCTCCGCTATCAGGCGTTTCAAAGCCCGCGATTAGCCGCAGTAGCGTAGTTTTGCCGCTGCCGCTTTTGCCGTACAAGGCGACGAATTCGCCCTTTTTTACGTTCAAATTTACGTCTAGATCAAATTTTCCGTTTGCGCCGTTTAGGCTTTTTATGCAGTTTAGTTCTATCATGCGATGTAGAGCGAGGTTGCCTTGACGTAGGCGTAAATTTGATTACCCGGTGCTAAATTTAGCCGCTTTAGCGATGATGTCGAGATAATGCTTTCAAACTCAAATTTGCCCGCGTTTAGATGCAGCGAGCTCGTGATTTGCCCTTGCTCGATATCTGAAATTTGCGCTTTTATCTCGTTTGAGACCGAGCAGTTTAAAAGCGGGGAAGTAGCGACGAATACGTCCGAGCTTTTAAAGCCTAGCCGAACTTCGTCGCCAATTTTTAAATTTTGCAGATTTTCCAAAGAGAGCATTTTTAGGCTTAAATTTTCGGCGCTAAACTCAAAAACGCTAACGCCGTCATTTTGCTCTATCGCCGAAATTTTAGCCTTTATCATTTAGATGTTGTATCCGAATTTTCTAAAGATTTCCTTCGCGCGGTCGCTTCTGATGAAGTCGTAGAAAGCTTTTGCTTCAGGATTGTTTTCGCCGTGTTTTAGGATAACCATGCCTTGGTCGATCGGGGTGTAAAGCGCGGGATCTATAAGGATGAAGTTTTTACCCTCTTTGTACTCGGCCATTTTTTTATCGTACATCGCAGAAGCCGCGATAAATCCTACATCAGCAGCGCTTAGAGCTTGGCTCAAAGCTTCGCCGATAGATTTTGCTAGGATGATGTTTTTCTCGACTTTATCGTAGATACCCGCTTTTTTTAGAGCTTCGACGCTAGCTTTGCCGTACGGAGCGGTTTCGGGGTTTGCGATCGCGATGGCTTTTAGGCCTTCTACCGCGTTTATACCCTTAGCTAGATCGATATCTCTGATCGTAAATAGCGCAAGTGCACCCTGAGCGTATACTACGGGCTTGGTTACGGCAAATTTAGTATCGTATAGATCCTCTACGAATTTCATATTCGCAGCCATGAAAATATCTGCCGGAGCGCCGTTTTTGACCTGGGTAGATAGCGCGCCGCTAGCTCCTAGCGTGACGGTTACTTTGGTGTCGGGATTTGATTTGGCAAACTCCGTTTTTAGCTCGTCAAACGCGTAAGTGACGTTTGCTGCGGCAAATACGTTGATCTCGCCCGCGTTTAGATGAAAAGCGGCTATGGCCGCGACGACTAACGAAAAAAATGTTTTTTTCATTTTTATACTCCTATTATGATCTGACTTGCTTTGATTATAGCGGTGAGCTCGTCGCCCACGCCTATGCGCATTTGCATCGCGCTTTCTTTGGTGATGATAGAGGTTATCGTCTGATGATTGCTGATTTCTAGCACGATTTCGGCGTTTACGGAGCCGATTTTAGCCTCGATAACGCGCCCTTTTAGTAAATTTGCAGCGCTTAGTTTTAAATTTTCTTCTTTTGCTAGCATTACGCTTGGAGCTTTAAAGATAAATACGACCTTTTTGCCAACTTTTAAATTTAGATTTTTTTCAGACTCGACCGTGACGTTAGCGCGTAAAATTTCGCCGTTTGAGAGTTTGGCACTTATTTGCGAATTTACCGCGCCCGTTTTTACGTCCGTGATCTCGCAGCTTAGTTGGTTTCTAGCGCTCAAACTCATGCTCATGCGCTGTAAATTTAAAATTTCATTCGTATCGACGTTTATATTTGAACAAACTTTTTCTAAAAATATCTTTTGGCTCTCTAGCATCGCGTCGTATAGCGCGATCATCTTTTTGCCGTACGCAGTGAGCTCCGAGCCGCTATTTTTCTTGTTGCCTTCGGCTCTTGCGATTAGCGGTTCGTCCGAGCGGTTATTTAGCGCGTCCAGGCTGTCCCATGCGTTTTTGTACGAGATGCCGACGTATTCGGCGGCTTTGGTTATGCTTTTGGTGTGTTCGACGGCCTTTAAAAGCTCTATATGCTTAGCCAGCACCGATGCTCCGCCGTCTAAAAATAGCTCTAAACTAACGTCTGCTTTCATGAAAATCCCCCAAATTTTATAAATATAAAAAAATAATTTGCTAGGAAGTATATTTAAATATATATGAAAAATAACTTAAATAAACTTCGTAATACCGGGCATTTTGAAATTTATAAATTTAAAAGCTACATTGAGATAAAATCCTAGATTACTGCCTTTGCAGACTTGAAATTCGGAGATTTGATGAGAAAATTTTTACTCTCTTTTTTGCTCGTTTTTAGTTGCGTTTTTGCCGAACAAACGCAAGAAAAGGGCGAATTTGACGACGAATTTACGCAGCCTAGCGAGATTTTCGATCCGCTTAGCGGTTATAATAGAATGATGACCGGTTTTAACGATTTTATGTATGTAAACGCCATCCATCCCGCGGTAAAAGGATACAACTACGTGGTGCCCGAAGCCGCAAGAACCGCCGCGGGAAATTTTTTTGATAACCTTTTATATCCAGTCCGATTCGTAAATAACGTCTTACAGCTTAAATTTAGCGAGGCGGGCGAAGAAACGCTAAGATTTTTGGCAAATACGATCATCGGCTTTGGCGGGCTAACCGACGGCGCTAAATACTATAATCTGCAACGCCACGACGAAGACTTGGGTCAGACGCTAGGCTACTGGGGCGTAGGCAGCGGATTTCACGTGGTTTTGCCGTTTTTGGGGCCTTCAAATTTACGCGATATGGCAGGCATGGTCGGGGACTATTACCTAGATCCCGTTAGCTACGTAAAACCGATGCTAGATTCGTTTGCGATAAAGTCTTTTAGGCAAGGCAATCTCTTATCTTTGCACCCAAACGCTTACGACGAGCTTAAAAAAGACGCGATCGATCTGTATCCGTTTCTACGCGACGCATATGAACAGCGCCGAAATCATTTAATAAAGGAATAAAATGAAGTTTTTAAAAATCATCCTACTTGCGCTTTTTAGCGCGGTTAGCCTCTTTGCGATCAGCGAAGAGCAGATAAAGCCTACGATGCAAAAAGCGACGCAAGACGCTATCGAGGTGCTAAAAAACGCAAATTTAAGCAAAGACGAGAAAATAAGTAAAATTTTCGCCGTTTTCGATCCGTATTTCGACTACGAACAGATGTCTAAGATCGCTCTAAGCAAGCGCTACAACAACCTAAGCGCCGAGCAAAAGACCAAATTTAACAAAGCTTTTGAAGAGAGATTAAAATCAAGCTACGTCGATAAGCTTTTAAGCTACAAAAACCAAACCATAAATTTTAAAGACGCGACCAAGCCGAACGAAAATCGCTACTACCTAAATGCCGATTTAGTCGGAGAGGACGGTAAAAACTACGGCTTTACGTATAAATTTTATAACGCCAAAGAGCGCGGCTGGCTCATCTACGACGTCGAAATTTTAGGCGTTAGCATCATCCAGACCTACCGTAGCCAGTTTGACAGCCTGATGGAAAACGAGAGTTTTGAAAATTTGCTTAGCAAGCTAAACTCCGTCCAAGCCCCGCAATAAGGCGCTGATGAAGCGGATTTTTAAATTTATCGTCGACTTTCCAAAAAGCGTTATCGCGGGCGTGCTAGCTGCGACGCTGGTTTTTGGATATTTTAGCGCCAAGCTCGAGGTGGACGCCTCTACCGAGACGTTGCTACTTGAAAACGATAAAGATCTAGCCGTCTTTAGAGATGTTTCTAAACGCTACGTTAGCCCAAACTACCTAGTTATAGCCTACACGCCAAAAGACGATTTGCTCGCCCCCTCTACGCTTAAAAAGATAGAAAATTTAAGCCGCGAACTTGAAAAAAACGAGCTTGTTTCAAGCGTCATTTCGGTACTAAACATCCCGCTGCTTCAAAGCGGAACTAACGATCTTGGCGAGCTGGTTAAGCACGTGCCAAGCCTTGCCGATGCCGATATAAACAAAACCTTGGTGCGACGCGAGTTTGCGAACAGTCCGCTATACACGAACAACCTCGTTAGTCGCGATCTAAAAACTACGGCGATCGTGCTAAATTTAAAGACCGACGAAAAGTATCAAAGCATACTAAACGAGCGAAATGCTCTGCTAAACGCCAAGATTGATGGCAACATCACAAGCGAGCAAAAACAACGTCTAAGTGCCGTAAATGCGCAGTTTAAGGCTCACCGCGACGAAGCGCGTATAAAAGAGCACGCCGCGATCGAGCAGATCCGCGAGACTATAGTGAAATTTGGTGGAGGCGAGAGCTTGTTTTTAGGCGGGGCAAATATGATCGCCGATGATATGGTGAGCTTCGTGCGCTCGGATCTTGCGACATACGGCATCAGCGTAACGCTACTTTTGGTCTTTTGCCTTTGGCTGTTTTTTAGGCAGATTCGCCACATCGTTATGCCGATTTTTATCTGCGTGATTAGCGTTATTTGGGCGAGCGGACTGTTTGGGTTTTTTGGCTGGGAGATCACGGTGATTAGCTCAAACTACATAGCCCTTCAGCTCATCATCACTATCTCGGTCGTCATCCACCTGATCGTGAGCTACCGCGAGTTTTGTATCACAAAGCCGCACCTTGGTAACCGCCAGCTAGTCTATCTCACGCTGCGCGATAAGGCCAGTCCGTCGTTTTTCGCGATATTTACGACCGTTATCGGCTTTTTGTCGCTTGCGCTTTCTGATATCAAGCCTATCATAATGCTTGGAATCATGATGAGCGCGTCGATCTCCATCTCGCTAGCGCTCGCGTTTTTGCTATTTGGGTCTGTGACGGCGCTGATGCCAAAGCTTGCTCCCGTTAGGACGTTTGAGGATAAATTTAGCTTTACCAAGCACTGCGCCGCGTTTGCGCTAAATCACGGCCGCGCCGTTTACGCGATTAGCCTTGCGGTGCTTATTTTTGGGCTTTACGGCATCTCAAAGCTAAAAGTCGAAAACAGCTTTATAAGCTATTTTAAAGATACGACCGAAATCCACAAGGGCATGCAGGTGATCGATACGAAGCTAGGCGGCACGGTGCCGGTCGATATATTGATCAAATTTAACAAGCCTAAATTTGAACAAAGCGCGGCCAAAAACGAGCCTAAAGACGAATTTGACGACGAATTTGCCGCTAGCGCGAACGAGGATAAGTATTGGTTTAATCAGCATAAAATCGACGTCGCGAAAAAAGTACATAACTATCTAGAAAACAAGCGCTTCGTCGGACACGCCAGCAGCCTAAACACCGTCGTAAAGGTCGTCGAGCGCATCACGCAAAAGCCCGCCGACGGTCTCATGCTCTCGATTCTATACGAACAGATCCCGCAAAAATACAAAGACATCATCCTAAGCCCATACGTAAGCATAAAAGATAACGAGCTGCGTTTTACCGCGCGAACTCTTGATAGTGACGACGCGCTACGCAGGGACGAGTTTTTGCGCGAGCTTAGAACCGATATAGAAAATTTGATCGCAAACGACAACGCAAGCGTGCAAGTTAGCGGCGCGATGGTGCTTTATAACAACCTCCTTCAAAGCCTCATCGCCTCGCAGGTGGATTCTTTCGGTTTTGTCATCTTGTCACTTTTTATCGTTTTTTGCATTATTTTTAAAAGCATCAAGCTCGCCGCCATCGCTATCGCGTCAAATTTGATCCCGCTTTGTGCGGTGTTTGGCGTCATGGGCGTCATGGGTATCCCGCTTGATATCATGAGCATTACGATAGCGGCTATCAGCATAGGCATCGGCGTGGATGACATCATCCACTACATCCACCGTCTAAAAATCGAGCTTCGCAGCAAAAACGTCGCCGAGTCGATCAAGGCCTCGCACGCAAGTATCGGCTACGCGATGTACTACACCTCGTTTGCGATTATCCTCGGCTTTAGCATAATGGTAACTAGCAACTTTATCCCGACGATATATTTCGGACTTTTAACAGATCTTGTTATGATAATGATGTTGCTGGGGGCGCTGGTGCTGCTGCCGACACTAATCAAAACCTTTTACCGCTCAATTCCCCATAAATGACGGATTTCAAGCTTTAAAATTTTAAACCCGCTTCGGTTACGTATTTCATATACGTGCCCTCGCGGGTTAAAATTTTAAAGTTAAACTACGCCCATTCTGTCTTGAATATTTGCTTCACGTCCTGCTAAAATTGCAAATTTGACTGCAAAATCTAAAACCCCGCGTAGCGTTACCGAGCTTTTAGAGCTTCTAAAATGATAGGCGCGTGGCTTAAATTTATGTCTTTTGCAGCAGTTAGCAACGCGATTTTGCCGTGCGTTTTGGCTAAATTTAGCAGTTGTTTAATCCCTTCTCTGGCCTCCACCGTCGTTAGCTCGGTTTTAAATTTAAGTCTAAATTCGCTAAATCTAGCCTCTTTATCCTCATGAAACCACTTCCTTAGCTCGTTTGAAGGGGTGACGGACTTTAACCATAAAAATGAGCTAAAAATCTCTTTTTTTATCCCGCGAGGATAGAGTCTATCGATAAATACGCCGTAAAAATCGTTACTTTCATCGTCTTTTATAAAATCATAAATTCTAAAAATTTTAAACATTCTGTAATTATACGACGATTTTTCTAAATTTTGCACAAATAAGCTCATTAAGTATTTTTTTAACGCATTAGTCGTATAATCTGTATTAAAAAATAATTTAAAGGAAAAAGCGATGTTTAAATCCATCACGAACAAAATCGCTACCATGCTTATTGTTGCGCTAGTCGCGTCTTTTGCCGCTATTTCGGCAGTGAGCTACTATACGGCGCGAGATAAAGTAGTGGAGCTGGTTAGTCAAACTCAAGATCAAATTTTAAAAGACATTAAAAGCACTATAAATACGTTTTTTGATGGCTACGAAGAAAAGGTTGCTATTCTCTCGGCAAATATCCAAACCGGCCGAGAGCAAGACGTCTTTGATATTATAAAAGACGCCAAAACGTACGGCGGAGCGACCATGGAGCTAGCTTATTACGGTAACGAAGCCGACGGAGCTACGTATTTTTCAAACGGAGAAGTGCCGCAGGGATACGATCCGCGAACTCGCGAATGGTATAAATACGTAAAATCGGCTAAAAAAACGATTTTTACAGCGCCTTATGCTTCAGCTGCAAACGGTCAAATGGTCGTAACATTCGCTTCCCCGGTTAATAAAAACGGCGCATTTGTAGGAGCCGCTGCCGTAAACGTAAACGTGTCTACTTTATCAAAAAGCGTGCTGGAAATGGGAAAAACTAAATTCGGCTATGTATATCTCATGGATAAAGACGGAGTTATGCTAGCGCATAACGACCCAAACAACGTCGATAAAACCGTTCCCGCAAGCAAATATCTAGCCGAGGCGTTTGCGGCTAAAAAATTCGACGAAAACGGGCTAATCCCATACACCAACTATAAGGGCGAAAACGTAACGGCAAAGGTAATGGCCATAAACGATAAAGGCTGGCTAGCAGTAGCGGCTATCGGCGCGGATACCTTTTCATCAAACACTTTGCCGCTTTTAAAGGCTCAGCTCGTATTGGCCGCGCTTTTCATCGCGGCGCTTTCGATTTTCGTTTATATCTTGCTCAAAAAATCTCTAAGCCCGGTAAAAACTATCCAAGAAAAGCTAGAAGACACGTTTAAATTCGTCACCTACGAAGAGTCCAAAGCTCCGCAAAAACTAGTCGTAACGACGCAGGATGAATTTGGTATGATGAGTCGCGCTATAAACGAAAATATCGATAAAGTCGTAAACGGCATCAAAAAAGATAGCGCCCTAATCGACGAGATGAACGGTATCGCAAATCTCATGATAAAAGGCCACATGGGCGCAACCATCAAGGCTAATCCTAATAATCCGGCTTTGGTGCAGCTAAAAGACTTGCTAAACCGCTTTTTTAGCTCCATCTCGTCAAATTTAAAAGACATCGCGCGAGTGCTAAATTCGTATAATAAAAACGACTACACCGCTAAAGTCGAGCTAAAAGAGGAGCTTGAAAGCGATCTAAAAGATATGATAGTAGGCATACAAAGCGCCGGCGAAGCGGTGGGCAATATGCTAAGAGAAAGCCTAAAAGAGGCTCAAATGCTAGAAGAAAAGGCTAAAATCCTAGCCCAGTCTATGAAAAATCTAACCGACGGCGCAGGCAAGCAAGCCCACTCCATCCAAGAAAGCGCCGCCGCAGTCGAAGAGATGTCTAGTTCTATGAGCGCTATTAGCCAAAAGGCCGAGGACGTAACCCGCCAAAGTGAAGAGATCAAAAACATCATCGTCATAATCCGCGACATCGCCGATCAGACAAATTTACTCGCTCTAAACGCAGCCATAGAAGCAGCCAGAGCAGGCGAACACGGCAGAGGCTTTGCCGTAGTTGCCGATGAAGTACGCAAACTAGCCGAACGAACTCAAAAGAGCCTAGGCGAGATCGAAGCTAACGCAAACGTACTAGCCCAAAGCATCAACGAGATGAGCGAGAGCATCAGGGAGCAAACTAGCGCGATAAATATGATAAACGAGTCCGTAGCCGCCATCGATAACATCACGCGCGAAAATATCTCCATAGTAAACGTAACAAACGACGTAACGGCGCAGATCGACGATATGGCTAAAGTTATCTTAGAAGACGTAAAAAAGAAGAAATTTTGATCTATCTGAAATCTAGGCGAGTAGCGATTATCTCGCCTAGATAGTCCTTTGCTCTATTAAAATCGGCCTTTTAAGCACGATGCTGCACCTTTTGCCGCCCAAGCCTTACTAGCTGAAGGCCAAATTTGGCTTATGAAGCGCGCAAGATTTAAATTTTAAGGCAAATTGCGATTTATTTAAATTTTACCGCCTTGAGCGAACTTTTTAAACTTATAAATTTCGCGCCTAAATTTAACCTCCGGTTTCATAATTTACGTATCGTAAATCAAGCCTTGGATTTGGCGCTTAAATTTATCAAAATAACCGCTATTTAATCAAATTCCTAGTAAAATCCGCTAAAAAAATCAAGGCAAATTTATGCAAAAAAGTAAAAAAATTGCTCTTATTATCCTAGGCTCGCTTGCGGGCTTGCTACTCATCTACGCGCTTGCAGGCTTTTTTGGCGTTCCTTACGCGCTTAAAAATACCTTGCCAGCAAAGTTAAAGGATATGAACGCGAGTTTTAGCGTGGCGGAGGCTAAATTTAATCCCTTTACCTTCGAGCTAAACGTTACGCGCCCCGAGCTAAACACGACCGTGCCGCTTTTTAGCGCGGAGCAAATCGACGTCAAGCTTAAGCCTTTTTCGCTCTTTAAAAAGCTAGCAGAAGTCGATATTTTACGCCTTGAAAGCCCAAGCGTAAATATCGCTAGAGATAAAAACGGCACGCTAAATTTAGCTACGTTTTTAGGCGAGTCAAACGCTACTAGCACCGAAAATAACGAAACTAGCGGTATAAATTTCGCTCTAAACAGCACAAAGATAATCGGCGGCTCGTTTGCCTACTCGGACGAGAGTTTAAAACAGCCTTTTAGCGCCAAATTTGAGGGCATAAACTACGAAATCTCGGGTATAAATACCGAGCAAAATAGCGCTGGCAAGCACGTCTTTGACGCAAACTCCACGCTAGCGCAAAAGCTAGACTGGCAGGGTGGGATCGACCTTGCGCCGCTTCGAGTTTACGGCGAGCTTAGCCTAAAGGACTTTAACGTTCGCCCTGTCGCGCTTAGCTTCATCGACACGAATGATCTGCGCATAAACAGCGCGCTTATAAACGCAAAAACTAGCTACGAACTAATCGCGGACGGCGGCGTTATCAAGGCTGCTTTAAAAAACGCCGCTTTAAATTTAAAGTCGTTTGAAGCGCAGCTAGAGGGGCAAAATTTGAGCCTAGAGGAGCTTGATCTACCGAGTATCGAGATAAGCGCCCTTGCCGGCGAAAAAAGAAGCTTCGCGGCCGATATCGGCGAGATAAAATTTAAAAACACGAGCTTTAAAGGCGAGGTGCAGGCAAATTTAAATAAGCTAAATTTAAGCGGCGTCGCGCTCAAGGCGGATATAAATGAAAAAGGCGATACGAACGCGTCTGCGGCGCTAAAAACTATGAGCATTAGCGGTATAAATTTGACCGAAAAAAGCGTCGGCGAGATAAAGCTAAAAGACGCAAACGCAAGCGAACTTGGCGCGAAAATAAACGGGCAAAATATCGCAGCTAGCCTAAAAAATTTAACTCTTAGCACCGTCTCCGCTCCTGCAGGCAAAAACGGCGCGGCAAGCCTAGAAAAGCTCATCATAAACGCGCCTAAATTTACGCTGGAAAATAACGCCAGCACCGCTTCTATCGGCGAGATAAAAGCTCAAAAAATCGCGCTAAAAACTAAAAATAAAGAGATCGCCGCGGTCGCTGAAATCGGCGTGAAGGACGCGGATCTAGACCTAGCTAAAACGGCGCTACGAATAGGAAGCGTAAGTATAAATAAGCCTAAATTTACAACCGAGTTAAAAGAAAACGGCGAGCTTAGCGCTATTAGCGAGCTTGGGCTAAACGGCGAAAAAACAGCCGCTAAAAAATCAAGCTCCAAAAGCAAAACCGAAAGCGTGAAAAAACCTGCCAAATCTCAAAAAACGATAGAAAAAACCGCCGCGAAAAAGAGTAAAAAAACCGAGCAAAAAAGCGCTCAAGATACAAAGAGCGGATTTAAATTTAGCGTTAAAAACGTTGCCGTTACGGGAGCTGACATAGGTATAACCCATGTCTTTGAGGGGCAAAAGATAGCGCACAAATTTGACGGGCTAAACGTAAATTTACAAAATATCAGCGAAAATTTCGGCGCGCCCGTGAGCACCAAAATCGACATGAAAAGCTCGCAAAAGCTAAATTTGGCTTTTAGCGGCAAAATCACGCCTGAGCCCCTAAATATCGAAGCGGACGTAAAGCTAAACGACGCAAATTTGCCTCGCTACTTCGCCTACGCTAAAAACTATCTGGACGCGAGCCTAAAAAGCGGCGAGCTAAACGCCGAGCTAAACGTAAAATACGCCGCGGACGCCTCCGTAAGCGGTAAGGCAAACATCGCAAACATTGAGCTTGCGGACGGCTCGGGCGATAAGGTGTTCGCCTTTAAAAACCTCAAACTATCTAAAATTTCGTTTGCGAAAAATTTCTTAAATTTAGATCGCGTGACTCTGAGCGCGCCGTTTTTAAAGGCGCATTTAAACAAGGAGCGCGAGTTAAATTTAAGCCGCCTTGTAAAAAATAAAGATGGCGCCAAGGCCGAAAAAACCGCAAATGCCGAGCCTAAAAAAACTAGCGTCACCGACAAAAAAGACACAAAAACCGAGCATAAAACAAACGACGCTAAAGCCTCTAAGCAAGACCAAAAAGAGGGCGACTTCGGATTTGCCGTGAAGCAAATTTTAGTAGAGGGCGGCGAGGTAGATTTTTCGGATGCGTCGCTATTTATGCCTTTTGCTACGAGGATAGCTAAGCTTGATGGCGTGCTATTTGAAGTGGATCAAAAACGCCCTACGATGGGTACGTTTGAGGGAGTGGTCGGCAAGAGCGGCTTTAGCAAGATCGGGCTAAAGCTACTGCCGTTTGATCTCAAAAAAAGCACCGAGATAAAACTAGGTTTTAAAGATATAGATCTAAAAGACGTGACGCCGTATAGCGGGCAGTTTTTGGGCTATAAGATAGAAAAAGGCAAGCTAAATTTGACCCTAAACTACGAGGTTGCGGACTCTAAGCTAAAAGGCAGCAACATAGTAAATCTAGACACGCTAACTCTGGGCGAAAAGGTCGAGTCTAAAGACGCGGTAGATCTGCCTTTATCGCTTGCTATCTCGATACTAAGCGATCAAAACAATCAGATAAATATCGACCTGCCTGTAGAGGGCGATCTAAACGACCCTGATTTTAAATACGGCGGCATCGTCTGGGCAGCGGTAAAAAAACTTTTTGCCGATATCACGCTGGCTCCGTTTAGATTTTTAGGAAACGCGCTGGGGCTAGGCAGCGAGGATCTAAGCACGATCGACTTTATGGCCGCTAGTAACGAGCTCATAGTCTCCGAGCAGGCTAAGATAGGCGACTTTATCAAGCTAACGAGCGCAAAGCCTAAGATGAAGTTAAGCATAACGCCCGTGTACGCAGACGTCGATGAAGAGGCGTTTAAAAACGAAAAGCTAAACGCTAAGATCGCTCAAACTATGGCGCAAACGGGCAAAGACTATGCGGGTGCGTTAGCCATGCTAGCTCCTAGCGTCAAAGACGGCGACGAAAAAGCGCAACGAGAGGCAGCGCTAAAGGGTATCGAAGTAGAAAAAGAAAGGCTAATAAAGCTAGCTAACTCACGCGCCCAGGTAGTAAAAGACGCGCTAATTAAAGCGGGCTTAGATCAAAACAGGATCGAGATTAAAAAACCTGAAAAAACGGACGCTAAGCAAGGAGAATACGCAAGCGTGATGATGGGAGCGACGCAGTAAGTTTGCGCCCGGGTTTTGTATTACCGCGCTTAGTTTGCGACTTACGGCAGAGTTTTTGCGTAGTTTTGCTTTAGTGCGCTTGCGGACGTTTTTGCCGAACTGCGGGCTAAGGCATGACGTGGGAGAGAATTTGCCAAAGCTTTGTCGCGCGCAGACTTGCTCGGCTCATTTGCGCTTTGTTTGTTGGCTGTGCTAGCTTTAGCTTTGCCGACTTGGCTTATACTGCGGGCAAGACCTAGCTTTGCGTTAAATTTGATGTACGCAGCCGTAAAACCGCCTAATTTTATATTTTTAAAAGCCGTGAACGCGGCGAAAAATGCTTCGTTGCCGCCTTTGCTCGAAATTAAAACTAAAATTTTAGATTTACTTGCCCTGCTAGTATCCAAAAAACGCCAAAAGTAGCCCGCTTTACGGCCTAAACGCGTTTGTCGTCTGTGCTTTTACGTGCGGTTTTTAAATTTGCCGCCTGCGTAAAACTGTGGCCTAAAATCTAAAATTTGCGTTCGCAAGACCGAAATGCCGCCTAAATTTACTAAATTTATCCAAGCCTACTAAAAGCGCTAAAGAAGGCTGCTTACTTCCTGTGCAAAATCTCGCGCTTTAAGCTTTAGGGCTACGTAAAAATCTCAAATTTAACCGCAAAATCTACGAATTTAAGTTTTAGTTCGGTAAAATTGAGCAAAAATTTCACAAAGGCAAATCGTTATGAGAGGTTACAAAATCTTTTCGGGCACCGCAAACGTAGAGTTTTCAAAGAAAATTTCGCATTATTTATCGCTTCCGCTTAGCGAAGCTACGATCAAGCGCTTTAGCGACGGCGAGATCAGCGTGCAGATCGGCGAGAGCGTGCGCGGCAAGGACATTTTCATCATCCAGCCTACTTGCGCGCCTGCAAACGTAAATTTGATGGAGCTTTTGATCCTAACCGACGCGCTTAAGCGCAGCTCGGCTAGCTCGATAACGGCTGTGGTGCCTTATTTCGGCTATGCGCGCCAAGACCGCAAGGCTGCTCCCCGCGTGCCTATCACGGCAAAGCTCGTGGCAAATATGATGCAAACGGCAGGCATCGATCGCGTCGTCACGATCGACCTTCATGCAGGCCAAATTCAGGGTTTTTTTGATATCCCCGTCGATAACCTCTACGGTTCGATCATCTTTAACGACCATATCAAAAATAAAAATCTCAAAAATCCAATCATCGCTAGCCCCGATATCGGCGGCGTCGCGCGCGCTAGAAGCGTCGCAAAAGCCCTAAATCTCGATATCGTCATCGTCGATAAACGCCGCGAAAAAGCCAACGAAAGCGAAGTAATGAACGTAATCGGCGACGTGGCGGGCAAGGACGTGATACTAGTCGATGATATGATCGACACGGGCGGTACGATAGTAAAGGCGGCAAAAGTCTTTAAAGAGCGCGGTGCAACCTCTGTAATAGCGTGCTGCACGCATGCGGTGCTCTCGGGCAAAGCCTACGAAAACCTAGCAGATAGCGCGCTAGATGAGCTAGTGGTAACCGACACGATACCGCTACGCGAGGAAAACGAGAAGATAAAAGTTCTCAGCGTCGCTCCGATTTTTGGCGAAGTGATCAGACGCGTGTATCATAACGAAAGCGTAAATTCGCTATTTGATTGATTTTAGGCGGCGCTTTTGCCGCTATTTTTGATTAAAATACCCCTTGACGGCGCATGCGACGAGTTTTCGCCGTTTTTAAATTTATACCTATTTTTAAGCGTCAAATTTAACTCTCTATTTACGACTCTCAATTTATACCAAAATCATTCACGCCGTAAAGATGCGGGTCATGCCGATCAAATTTAACTGCGTCAAATTTACCCAAAAAAGACTGAAATTAAACGTAACTTTTCACGTTTTTTTCACGGAGTGAAAAGTGAAATAATTTATATTATTTTGGTTAATTTTGTAATCTTAAATTTAATCTCTAAAGCCCTTAAGATCGGCATTTATCGCTAAAATAGACCTTAAATTTATATAGCTTTAAATTTGAGGAAATTTTGAAATAAAACTTAATGATAAAGGCGAAATTTAAAAGTTATTCACATACGGCGGAGTGACAAAATTTGGTGTAAAATTTAAAAAGCGAGCCCGAATTCAGGCTCGCAAAAGGCATCAGTGCTCGCCCTTGTGTAGGAAATAAAGCCCCAAGCAAAGCGCCAAAATCGAGGCCGCAAGGTAGGTCATCTCAAGCGGAGTGGTGAAATTTGCGTGCAAGATGCGCTGGAAAAAGTTAACGATAAGCACCATGATGATGACTTTGCCCAGTTTGTCCTTGAGCTCGTCGAGCGAGTGCACCTCGAGGACTTTGCTCTGTTTGGACTGCTTGAGCTCCTCGATCTCGGAGATAAACAGCTCGTAAATGCCGAAGCTAAAGATGTAAAGCACGAGCGCCATGAGGTAGAGGTCGATCGCGCCCACGATCTCGCCGACGACTTCTGAGTGGAAGTTCTCCGGGTGAAAGTCACCGAAAAAGTAGTGATAAACGGCGACAAAAACCTTGCCTACGTCGTAGCTGGCGATAACGAAAAGTACGATCGCGCCGAGCAATCCAAACACCACGGGAAGTAGCGTGAAGGCGTTGCTAAAGAGGAGAGTTTTTTCAAAAATTTTACGCATTGATATCCTTTGTTAAAAAATAAAACGCGTATTTTATAATATTTTCCTTAAAGCTAGGGCGTGGACTAGAGTCGGCGCGTGCGGTTTGGGTTGTTATCGGGCGGGGTTAAATTTGAGTTTCGCGCGGTCTATGAAGCTCTTTTTGGCGAGCGCGACGGCTTGACGAACGAGTCAAATTTGAGTTTATTAAATTTGATTGCGTAAATTTGACGGTGCGGTTTGCTCTGTAAAGGTGCTGGTAAACTTATGCGCCAAATTTAAAAAGCTAGTAGAAAATTCGTATCGGAAAAACTCGATTTTATATTTTAAGATAATCAAATTTTAGCCGAATTCACGCCAAAACTAAAGCGTAAATTCGGCAAATTTAAATAAAATACGGGCGATTATTCCTGCATTTCTATCCATTTTTGCGCGATTCTTACGGCATTGGTCGCCGCTCCCACGCGGATCTGATCGGCGCTGCACCACAGATGAAGGATGTTTTTGCGGTAGTTATCCGCTCTGATGCGTCCGACGTAGGTTTCGTTGGTGTCGCTTGAGATGCTTGGCATCGGGTATTTTTTCGCGGCCGGCTCGTCCACGACCACGATGCTAGGCGCTTTGCGCAAAATTTCGCGGGCGGTTGCGGCGTCCACGTCTCTATCAAAATGAATCGTGATAGCCTCTGAGTGGCTGCGAAGCACCGGCACGCGCACGCAGGTCGCGCTCACTTCCATATTTTTGTGGAGGATTTTTTGGGTCTCGTTGACCATTTTCATCTCCTCTTTCGTGTAGTCGTTGTCCAAAAACACGTCGATGTGCGGGATGACGTTAAAGGCTAGCTGGTGCGCGAAGACTTTCGGCTCGCACTCATCAAGCTTAAACTCGAAAAACTTTTGCAGCTGTAAGACTAACTCCTCCATGCCCTCTTTGCCGGCACCCGAGGCCGCCTGATAGGTCGCCACGTCCACGCGGTTGATACCGTACGCGTCGTCTAGCGGTTTTAAAATTTGCACCATTTGGATGGTTGAGCAGTTTGGATTGGCGATGATGCCGCGGTTTTTCCACTGCATGATATCCTGCGGGTTGCATTCGGGCACGACCAATGGCACGTCCGCGTCCATCCTAAAGTGGCTGGTGTTGTCGATCACGACGGCGCCGCTGGCGGCCGCGAATTTAGCGTATTTTTCGGATACCGATCCGCCCGCGCTAAAAAACGCTATGTCGATCTCGTGCTCGTCAAAAACGGTCTCGGTGAGCTCCACGACTTTGTAGTTTTTGCCCTTAAACTCTATTTGGGTGCCCGCGCTTTTAGCGCTTGCTAGCGGTAGTAGCTCGCCTACAGGGAAATCCACCTCCTCCATAACGCGGAAAAGCTCCTCTCCGACTGCGCCCGTCGCGCCCACGACGGCAACGTTAAATTTTCTCATTTTAGACTCCTTTGTTTTTACTTCTAGGTCGGCAAAGCCGCCCTGCGACCAACCCCATCGGTTGGATCCCATACTCCTCGTAGCGTAGTCTCGTTGCAAGCGGATGCGATGCGAAAAGACTTGTCCGACTTTGCGGACCAAGTTTAGGTTTTACTTCTCAGTCGGCAAAGACCTTGCGACAAGCCTCTTTGGCTTAACCGGGCGCCAAAGACTCGCCTTGCTTTGCGGATTAAATTTTGTTTGCTTTTTAAGCTACGACCCGTCTCACGCTTAGTCTCATCGGTTGCGTCGCGCGATTAAGACCGAACTCGTTTCGCGGACTAAATTCGGGTTTTTAGCAGAAAGTTATCCGCGACCGTTTTTACCCATTAAATTTAACTCAAATTTTACTTCTCGTCGGCTCAATTTTGCAAAACCGTACCGTATTTTCAGCGTCGCAGTCTCGGCCCGGCTAAATTTAAAATCTAAGCTAAAATCTCGCTTATTTTACTCGCGTGAAGCTTAAATTTAAGCTACTTTCTGCTGCGAGCTTGCAAAAAAAGATCGCTTGGTTGTATCTCCTCGCTTTCGCTTAGGATCGCCGCTCGCTGCACGACGGAGATTAGCTCGCGGATATTGCCCGGAAAGTCGTATTTTTGAAGCTCTTTAACGGCGGCCTCGGAAAAATGTTTCGCCCCAAGGCCGAATTCGCCGCAGCTTTGCTCTAAAAAACGCTCCGCGATAGGCAAGATCTCCTCTTTGCGCTCTCTTAGCGGCGGGATGGCAACGGGAACGGTGTTTAGGCGATAAAACAGATCTTCTCTAAATTTACCGCTTTGTATGAGTTCGGGCAGGTCGGCATTGGTCGCTGAAACGATACGGACATCGATTTTGATGCTTTTCGTCGCACCAAGGCGCGTGATCTCGCGCTCCTGGATCGCGCGCAGGAGCTTTGGCTGCAAATTTATAGGCATCTCGCCGATCTCGTCTAGAAATAGCGTACCGCCGTCGGCTAGCTCAAACTGCCCCTTTTTCATAGCCGAAGCGTCGGTAAATGCCCCTTTTTCAAAGCCAAAAAGCTCGCTTTCTATCAAATTTTCTGGGATCGCGGCCATATTTATCGCGATAAACGGCCCGTCTTTGCGCGGCGAGTTTTTGTGGATAAATTTAGCAAAAAGCTCCTTGCCCACGCCGCTTTCGCCCATCAGCATCACCGAAGCGTCCGTTTTTGCGACGCGCTTGCTTAAATTTAGGGCGTACTCAAGCGCGGGCGAGCTGGCGGCAAAATCGCTAGAATCTACGCTGGAGCTCGTGCGCTCCTCAGTTAAATTTACGTGAATATTCGGAGCTTTTTGTTTTAAAAACTCTACCCTTTTAATCGCCTCGTAAAGCATCTGCACATCAAAAGGCTTGGTTAAAAAATCCTTTACGCCAAGACGCATACTCTCTATGGCTTTGTTTAGCGAGGCGTTACCGGTTATGATGATGACGTCAAATTTGCCCTCCAGGCGCTTGATGAACTCTAGCCCGTCCATTTGAGGCATATTGATATCCGTAATAATTAAATCGGTATTTTCGTCCATTTTTTTGAGAGCCTCGACCGCGCTTTTATAACTTTTGATTTTTAGATCGTTGTATTCGCCAAGCGCGATTTCAAGGGACTTGCGCATATTGATGTCGTCTTCTACTATCACTATGTTCATTTTTACTCTCTTTACTTTTTGTTTTTAAAAACGCTAATGATAGCTGAATTTGGCTTAAATTTTACAGTAAAACGTACGGGAAATAGCGTAAGGTCGGTTGCGGAGCTCATATTTTTGTTGCGTTGTACGAAGCGATCTTCGACTTTAAATTTATAAGGCAAAAAGCACTCGAAAAGCTCGTTTTTGTGTAAATTTAAAAACTCTAGCGCATTTTTTTCGTATGCCCTTTTGATCTCATCCTGCGAGATTGACTGCTTGCTAGCTTGCTTATTATTAGGCCAAAAATATAAATTTTCTTGCCGAGCTTCTTGCGGCGGCGTTTGTAGCGGTATTTCGCATAGATATTCGTAGTCAGGGTCGCTTAGCGTCATAGCCTTTGACAGGGCTATCTTGTCGTAGATGACAGAGCTGTCTTTAGCTGAAAATTTAGCCCAGAGGATAAACTCCTCCGAGCCGTAGAGAAGCGCCGTAGCGGCAATCAATAAGCAAAAATTTCTTGCCACTTGTTTTGGTCTATTTTCATTTCCATTCTGACGCGATAAAGCCCGTCTTTAAAGTCCTGCTCGATGATAGCCGCGTTTTTGATTAGGCCTGCGACTTGGGCTGTGATGCTGGAGTCTCTAAGGATCGCGTCGCGAACGGTATCTTTTGATGTGATTTTAACGCCGTATAATTTTTCGGTTAGCTGTCTGTAGCCGTCTATAATGGCAGCGCGTTTGGCTAGAGCTAGAGCTTGGGCGTGAGATACGACGTTTGTTGGGGCTATGCCTTCGCCTACTGCGCTAAATATCGCATCTACCGGCTCAAGATCGTATATCATCTTTTCTTGTTTCATCACGTTTCTGATGTCTTCTTTATCGACTTTTTGGATGACGACCTCTTGCTTTGGCTCAACCGATTTTTTAGAGCAGCCGCTGACTAAAAAAGCAGTGACGGCAAAAACTGCGAATGCGATTTTCTTCATTCTTAATCCTTTAAATTTGATTTGGTTTTCATTTTAGAGCAAATTGTATTCCAAAAGCACTAAATTCATTCTAAATTTTCTAGCGTCTCTTCGCCAATATCTTCGCCGTCTTCCTCGGCTTTAGGGCATTTAGCGATACTAACTACGTCGTCGCCGTCTACGTTTACTACGATGACGCCGCTGGTGTTTCGGCCTGCTTTGCGGATGCTTTGCATATCGACGCGTATCATCTTGCCGCTTGAGGTTAGAGCCATCAGATCTTGTTCGTCATCGACCATTACGACGCCGATTAGATCGCCGGTACGATTTGTTAGCTTCATGCAGATCACGCCCTTGCCGCCGCGATTTGTTAGGCGGTATTCGTCAGCGGTCGTGCGTTTGCCGATACCTTTTTGAGATATGCTTAGCACTTCTTGCTCGTTGCTTTCGATGACGGCCGCGCCTACGACCTCGTCGCCCGCTTCTTTAAATTTAATACCCGTCACGCCGCGAGCCGTTCTGCCCATCTGGCGGACTTTGCTGAGTTTAAATTTGAGGCACATTCCCTTTTTGGTCACGATAAATAGCATCTTTTCGCTGTCGTCGCTTCCTTCGGCCGCGTTCTCGTCGTTTTCCTCACTATTTTCTTCGTCGATCTGAGCCTCTATCGCCTCTATCTCGTTTATCTCGGTTTCAACGCCAAGCTCGTCAATTAGATTTATCGGCTCTTCCTCGCCTTCTACGATTAGAGCCGTTACTAGCTCGTCGTTCTCGTCTAGGTTGATGGCGCGCACGCCGATGGAGCGGATATTTTTAAATTCGCTCAAATTCGTGCGTTTTACGATGCCGTTTTTAGTGAAAAACGCGAGCGATTTACTCTGGGCAAAATCAGTCGTCGGGATGATTGCCTTGATCTTTTCGTCAGGCTGTAGCTGGATGAGATTTACTACCGCTTTGCCTTTTGCCGTGCGGCTTCCTTCAGGGATCTTATAGACTTTGAGCCAGTAGAGCTGTCCGCGGTCGGTCACGAACATCAGCGTATCGTGAGTGTTGCTCGTAAAGAAGCTCTCGATGAAGTCGTCGTCGTACGTAGTTACCGCAACCTTACCTTTGCCGCCGCGTTTTTGCTTCTCGTACTGCTTGCTCGGCACGCGCTTGATGTAGCCTCGGTGCGTGATGGTTACGACCATGTTTTCGTTAGGGATGAGGTCCTCGATGTCGATATCGTCGTAGTCGTCTACGATCTCGGTGATGCGCGGCACTTTAAATTTATTTTTTATCTCAAGCAGCTCGTCTTTGATTAGTTTTTCTAGCAAGGTTTCGCTCTTTAAAATTTCATCAAGGCGCGCGATCTCGGCCATCAGCTCGGCTAGCTCGGCCTCTAGTTTCTCGCGCTCTAAACCCGTTAGCTTGCTTAGCCTCATATCTAGGATCGCGTTTGCTTGTAGCTCGCTAAGACCGAATTTCGCCACCAAGCCCTCGCGAGCGCTCGGAGTGTCGGCGCTATTTTTGATGAGTTCGATTACCTCGTCGATATTATCTAGCGCGATCTTTAAGCCCTCTAAAATATGCGCTCTAGCGCGGGCTTTTTCTAGATCAAATATCGTGCGGCGGATGATGACTGTTTTTCTGTGATTTAAAAATAGCTTCAAAAGCTCGATTAGGTTAAATACCTTCGGCTCTTTGTTGTTTATCGCAAGCATTATGACGCCAAACGTGCTTTCCATCGTCGTGGATTTAAAGAGATTGTTTAGCACGATGTCGCTCATCGCGTCGCGTTTTAGCTCGATGACGACGCGGATGCCGTCCTTATCGGACTCGTCGCGCACCTCGCTGATACCTTCGATCTGTTTTTCTTTAACCAGCTCGGCGATCTGCTCGATGAGGCGGGCTTTGTTCGTCTGATACGGTAGCTCATCTACCACGATGACGTCTTTGTTCGGCTTTTTTTCGATGTGGGTTTTGGCGCGTAGTTTCACGCGGCCGCGTCCCGTGCGGTAGGCCTCGATGATGCCTTTTTTGCCAAATATTATCCCGCCCGTCGGGAAATCAGGCCCTTTTATATACTGCATCACCTCTTCTAGCGTTGTGTTTTTATTTTCAAGCACGAGTAAAAGCCCGTCGATTAGCTCATCAAGGCTGTGCGGCGGGATATTCGTCGCCATACCGACGGCGATACCGCTAGAGCCGTTTAGCAGCAAATTTGGTACGCGGCTAGGTAGGACGTCTGGCTCTGTCTCTCTGTCGTCGTAGTTTGGGATAAAATCAACCGTGTCTTTTTCGATATCGCGTAAAATTTCTTCGGTGAGATTAGTCATCCTGGCTTCTGTATAACGCATAGCAGCTGCGCCGTCGCCGTCGATGGAGCCGAAGTTTCCTTGGCCGTCGACCGCCGGATAGCGCATGGAAAATTTCTGGGCCATACGCACGAGCGCATCGTAAACTGCCGTATCGCCGTGCGGGTGGTACTTACCGATGACGTCGCCCACGATACGAGCGGACTTCATGTACGGGCTGCGGCTGCCGACCCCGAGGTTGTTCATCGCGTATAGGATACGTCTATGAACGGGCTTTAGACCGTCTCTAGCATCGGGTAGGGCGCGACCGACGATGACGCTCATCGAGTAGTCGAGGTAGCTCGTTTTTATCGACTCTTCGATATCGACGGCTTGGATGTCTTGATTTTGATTGAGTAGATTTTCTTCCATTTTTATCCTTAAAATTTACTGCCTGATTCTAGCTTAAATTTGATTAAAATTTAATTTAATACCTCACATCCGCAAGCGTCAGCGCAAAAAGCACCTCGCAGCCGGCTTTTTGTAGCGTCCGTCTGGCTTCATCTATCGTAGTGCCCGTCGTCACGATATCATCTATCAAGATAACGGGAAATTTAGGCGTTTTTAAGAGCTTAAAATTTCGCGGATTTTTTAGGCGAAAGGCCAGGTCTTTGCCGTGATAGCTGACGTTTGAGCCTGCGTGCAAACAGGCGTAAAGCGGACGGATTTCCGCGCTTTTTAACGCGCGAGCCAAGATTGCCGTATGCGAGTAGCCGCTAGTCGCTCTATCGTCGATCGGCACGGCGTTTACGGGAGAGCCGAAGCTAAATTTGCTAGCAAAAATCTTAAAACTCAAATTTGCGAGCGCGCCGTAAACGAAAGAGCCGTGAAATAGGTGCTTTGAGTGGAGTAAATTTTTAATCTCGGAGTAGTCAAAAAAGCTGTAAATTTTAAAATCGCCGTCCAAAACGCGCGTCCTTGCGGGCGAGGAGAGCAGGTGATCTTTGCAAATTTTACAGATCACGGCTAGGCTCAGATGCCCGCAGTTAGCACATCTCATCAGCTTTTTAGGATCTGGATCGCCGCGCGTTTTACGATGTCTTGCAGTAGCTCGTCAAAAAAGCTCTTAAACGCGCCGCTCGTATGGATCGGGGCAAATTTAGTCTGCTCCTGCGAGACGTTTTTGGTGATAGTCTGATCGCCTCTGTGCACCGTTATCGCAAGCTTTGCCGAGCCTTTTAGATTATCCGTGGAGTAGCCGCTTAGATTTGCTTTAAGCTCGACGATCCTCACGTCCACGACGATATCGCCAAAGTCGCTCAAATTTGCACCCAGGCGCTTTAGCTCGGTGCTAAGGCCGTCTTGTAGCCAGCTTTCTATGCTATTTTGCAGCGTGACGTACTCTTTGACGTCGCCGTTACTGCCCGTGATCGTGGCGACGATGCTTTTGTTGGCGCGAGCGTCCTCGATGCTATTTATACGGATATTTTTTTGGTAGCCCATCTGATTTGAGGTTGATTGATACGGGGTTAAATTTAACACCGAACTGCGCTGCGAACATCCGCTCATGACTGCGGCAAAAAGCGCGGCGGCAAGGGCGAAAAAAGCTAAATTTTTCATATTTTTCCTTTATAGTTTCGAGATTTCTTCGGCGGCTTTGTTGGCGGCTTGTTTAACCAGAAGGTAGACATAGAGGTTAAAGTCCTGCGTATCCTCTGCCTCGAGCTTGCGCACATCTTGTCTGGTGGAGATATTTAGCACGCGGGTTTTGTTTATGTTTTTGACGCCTAGTTTGCCTTTCATCGCAGCGCTTAGATACTGCGACGGCTCGCTATACGACGCCGCGTAGTCGGTAAATGCAAAATCCACGCGGTAGGTGTAAGGCGAGGTCTGGCTATCCACGACCATAATGCCGCGGTTTAGCAGCTCGTCTTGCAAGAAAAGATGAAAAAGCTTTTCAAGGCGCTCTTTTGTATAGAGCATTTTCGCACCGTTTTTAGAGATAAATTTTATGCCGCTATCAGCTGCTCTTTCGTCGGCTATTTTGTGGATATAGACTTTTTTGATAGCCGCACCCGTGTCGATCCTGCTTTGAGCGATGCAGCATTTTATCGCGACATCGCCGGTGTAGTCCGTGCCGTTTATCTTGATGTCTTGGCCGCCGCTAGCGCACGAGGAGCAGTCTGCTTTGATACGCATCACTTCTTTGTAGCCTTTGGCGTCTGCGCCTATTTGGACGTTTTGAACTATCTGAGTCGAGCCTCCGCAACCGGCTAGAACGAGCGCGGCAAGTAAATATGCTAGTTTTTTCATGAAAATCCTTTCGTAAAATTTAAATCCAATAAGCAAAATTCTATCCAAATTTGAGATGAATTTCCAAATTTGAGGAAAATTTAGGAAAAATTTTAAATTTACTCGGTGGAGAGCTTTTACGTGGGCTGCAAATTTAAGCTTAAATTTTATGCGACCGGATTATAGCCTTAAAAGCGTCAAATTTGATGCTATTGCGTTTTTGTTAGAGGCGCGCGCTTCGCCTGCTTCGCGCTCTGCGTTTGCGGCTTTCTAAGAAGCGACTATGAGCGTAGTAAATCTCTTTTCTTTGAGAGGTGCAGGGGTTTATTTTGCCTGCGGCTCATCATCGCAAACAGACTACTTACGAAGCATCGCTGCTTCCTATCAAGCCCCCTGTAGTTGTTGCGCGCGGGATGCGGCGAGATTGTTTTGCTGATGCAAAGCGTGGTTTTATTTGGTCTAAATTTAGCGCTATCAAAATGCAGGTTCGGTTGGCTGAAATTTGGAGTCAAAATTTGCAAATTTAGCTAAAATTGACTCTAAATTTAAACGTAAAAGCAGGTCTAGTCTATTTTTAAAACGCTTAAAAACGCTTCTTGCGGCAAATTTACCTTGCCGATGGCTTTCATGCGCTTTTTGCCCTCTTTTTGCTTTTCGAGTAGCTTACGCTTGCGCGTGATATCGCCGCCGTAGCACTTGGCGGTTACGTTTTTGCCCATAGATTTTACCGTTTCGCGCGCGATGACTTTGTTGCCGATGCTAGCTTGTATCGCCACCTCAAAGAGCTGGCGCGGCACGATCTCTTTCATCGCTTTTACGAAGTCGCGTCCTTTGGACTGGGCTTTACTTTCTGGCACGATGATGGAGAGCGCATCTACGGTCTCGCCCGCGACCTTGATATCAAGCTTGACTAGATCGCCCGCGCGGTAGTCGCTAGGCTCGTAGTCAAAGCTCGCGTAGCCTTTGGTGCTTGATTTTAGCTTGTCGTAAAAGTCCATCACGATCTCGTTCATCGGGATGTCGTACTCGAGCAGCACGCGCTCGGGCGTGATGTAGTCCATCTTGGTCTGCACGGCGCGGCGGTTGTTTAGCAGCGTGATGATGTTGCCCAAAAACTCGCTTGGAGTGATGATCGTGGCTTTGACGTAGGGTTCTTTGATATGCTCGATTTTATTGACAGGCGGGAGTTGGCTCGGGTTTTGGATGCGTAAAATTTGACCGTCGGTTTGCACGACTTCGTAGGTCACGGTCGGAGCCGTGGCGATGAGATCAAGGTCAAATTCGCGCTCCAAACGCTCCTTGATAACCTCCATATGCAATAGCCCTAAAAATCCGACGCGAAAGCCAAACCCAAGCGCGACCGAGGTTTCCGGCTCGTAGCTGATCGAGCTATCGTTTAGCTTGAGTTTATCCAGAGCGTCTCGCAGATCTTCAAATTTATCCGTTTCGATCGGATAAAGTCCCGCAAATACGAACGGCTTAGCCCGCTCAAAGCCGCCGACCGGCTCTTTTACTGGATTGCGAGCTAGCGTGATCGTATCGCCCACCTGCACGTCGCTGACGTTTTTTAGCCCCAGCACCACGATGCCGACCTCGCCCGCGCTCAAATTTGCCGTTTTTATCGGCGCGATCGGGTTTGGATACATGAGGTCTAGCACGATGTGTTTTTTGCCCGTGCCCATGACTAGGATTTCGTCGTTTTTCTTTAGCTCGCCGTCATAGACCCGCACGAGAGCCAGCGCGCCCAAATAGTTGTCAAACCAGCTGTCGTAGATGAGTGTTTTTAGCGGTTTTGCCGCGTCGCCGCCGGGGGAGGGAATGCGCGTGATGATAGCTTCTAGCAGCTCTTTGATGCCGATACCCGTTTTTGCGCTGACCTCGATCGCTCCGCTACAATCAAGCCCTATAACGTGCTCGATCTCGTTTTTTACGCGCTCTGGGTCTGCTGCCGGGAGGTCGATTTTATTTATGACGGGGATGATTTCTAGGTTGTTATCTAGTGCGATATAGACGTTTGCGATGGTTTGCGCCTCTACGCCCTGAGAAGCGTCCACGACAAGCAGCGCGCCCTCGCAGCTAGCTAGCGAGCGGCTTACTTCGTAGCTAAAATCCACGTGGCCCGGAGTGTCGATCAAATTTAGAACGAAATTTTCACCGCCGAGCGCATAGTTTAGGCGCACGGACTGAGCCTTGATCGTGATGCCGCGCTCTTTTTCGATATCCATCGTGTCCATGATTTGCGAGCTCATCTCGCGGTCGCTGACGGCTCCGCACTCCTGGATCAGGCGGTCTGCGAGAGTACTTTTGCCGTGGTCGATATGAGCGATGATGCTAAAATTTCTGATGTTTTTCATGTCGTCCCTAGTTAAATTTTGCGCGATTGTATAAAAATTTTCGTTAAAGTAGAGTAAATTTATGTTTTATTAAGCATATGGGTTTAAATTTGACAGGTGCGGGGCGGCTTTACGGCGGGGGATTTGAAGTAAATTTGACGCGGGCTCGACCCGTAAAATTTAGCGTAAATTTTGGAGTTTTTCGCGCACGGCGCAGATAACGACGCAAAGCGAATACAAAAAATAAACATACGCCGCCAGCGGAGCAAAAGCTAAAAATCCAGAGGCGTAAACTAGAGCGCTTAGGCCGTATGTCGCGTTTGCGAGTGCGGGTATATGATACGTCCAAAACTCAGGCTTTTCAAAAGGAGTGTCGATAGCGTTGAAATACAAAGCCAAATTTAGCGCTAGCAGTAGCAAAAATATATAATTCTTTTTCATAAAAGGAAAAGCGGCGCAAACCAAGACTACCGCGAAATTTAGCGCGATAAGAAAACCTATATAATTACCGTCCCCGAGGGCGCAATGCAGGGCAAAAATCACGACTAGTATATATTTTTTCATCTAAATTCGCCCCTTTTATAAAAATGCGTCGATTTAAATTTTAGCAAAAACTTATTCGTTTCGGGCTACGGATTTGATTTGATATGCTAGATCGCAAAATTTCGCCCCAAATTTGCTCAAATTTTAATGACTATGCCCCAAATGCCCGTGCTCGTCGTTTGATCTTACTTCGCAGATGAGCTCGTCAGCGCATTCATTGTCGCTGCTCTCAAGCTGTAGCGTCGTGTGCGTGATGCCCAGATGCTCCATTTCGTGCGATATTTCGGTCATGATCCGCTCCGCTTCGCGCACGCTCAGCTCGCCGCTGACCACCACGTGAGCCGTGAGCGCGTTTGCGCCGCTTGTTATGCTCCAGACGTGCAGGTCGTGCACCGAAAGCACGCCGTCCACGCCTCTGATCTGCGCGACGAGCGCGTCTAGGCTCACGCCCTTTGGCGAGCCCTCCATCAGGATGTTTAGGCTCTCTTTTAGCACGCCCCAGCCGCTTTTTACGATGAGCGCGGCTACGAGCAGGCTAGCCGCCGCGTCCGCCCAGCCCCAGCCAAAGCACATCATCGCCAAAGCTGCCGCGATCGCGCCCACCGAGCCCGCAGCGTCGCCCAGCACGTGCAGGTAGGCGCCGCGCATATTGACGTTTTCTCTCACGTCGCCGCCGCGCAGCATGTATAGCGCCACGACGATGTTTACGGCAAGTCCTAGCGTGCTGATGGCGAGCATGCCCGCGGTGGCTACTTCGGGCGGGTTTTGCAGGCGCCGCGCCGCCTCGATGACGATAAAAACGGCGATGACGATGAGCGTGACGGCGTTTATCGTTGCGGCTAAAATTTCGATCCGCTTGTAGCCGAAGGTCTTTTGCAGATTGCCTTTACGTTCGCCGAATTTAAACGCAAACAGCGAAAGCCCGAGCGCTGCGGCGTCTGAGAGCATGTGTCCAGCGTCGGAGAGCAGGGCGAGCGAGTTCGTCGCCAAGCCGCCCGCGACCTCGACCAGCATAAAAGCGGATATTATAAGGAAGGAATTTCTCAAAACGACCTTGTTTGACGCGTGCGAATGCGTGCAATGGGCGTGATTTTCGTGCATTTTGACCTCGCTTTTGGGCAAATTTTAGTTAAATTATACCTCAAAAAAGCGATTAAATTTTATCCATATCGCCTTCTGGCTCGACGTTTACGCGCTTGCCTATGTTTTTGCTTGCTAAACTCCTTCACTAACCTCGGTGCGTCGTTGGAGCTGATTGCAAAGGTCTTAAAATGCGCTATTTTGCATAAAAATCCTTCGGTTAAAATCGCGCGGATTTTAGCTGATTTTAAAATTCGCGTCAAATTTTTTGAAAATTTTTGCTGTAACTCTTGACATTACAACAAAATTTGACTATACTTCGCTCATCAGTTGTAAGTTATAACATTACAACAAAAAAATTACAAGGAGACAAAGATGTCAAGCTACAAGATCGTTTCAACGAAAAGCGAACCAAGAGTCGAGCTAAAAGACGCTCTAAATTTAAGCGGCTGTGAGCTATCTATCAACGAGCTTCCCACAAACGTGAGCGTGCCTTTCGTGCATTCGCACAAGCAAAACGAGGAGCTTTATTTGGTGCTAAAAGGCGGCGGCACGCTTTTTATAGACGGCGAGGAAAAGGATGTTAAAGAGGGCGATGCGATCCGCATCGATCCGGCTGGCAAGAGATGCTTCAAGGCGGGCGCGCAGGGGATGAAGTTTATCTGTATCCAGACCAAACGCGGCAGCCTAGAACAATACACGATGAATGACGGCGTGATAAACGAGGACGTAAAGCCTAGCTGGCTGTAAATTTACGCGGCAATAAAAACAAATCAAATTTAAAGGAGAAACAATGAAAGTAGCAATAATCGGAGCAAACGGAAAATCAGGTTCAAATTTGGTGCAAGAAGCCCTAAAACAGGGGCATGACGTAACGGCTATCGTGCGAAACAAAGAGTATAAAAACAGCGACGTAAAAGTCGTTTATAAAGACGTTTTTGAGCTAACGAAGGCCGATCTAGCTGGCTTTGACGCCGTTATTAGCGCATTTGCGGCATGGACACCCGAAACGTTTGGGCTTCATAAAAAGGTAGCAAAACACCTTGCAGACGCGCTTAGTGGCACAAAAATAAGGCTACTAGTGATCGGCGGCGCGGGTACGTTATACGTCGACGATAAGCAGACGATGGTTATGGATACGCCAAGCTTCCCTGCCGAGTACATGGGCGTCGCAAAGGCTACGGCGGAGTCGTTTTCCGAGCTAAAAGGCAGAAGCGACGTGCTCTGGACATACGTCTCGCCTGCCGGAGACTACGACGCAAACGGCGCTCGCACGGGCAAATACGTCCTTGGTGGCGATAATCTAATCCTAAACTCCAAAAACGAGAGCTACATCAGCTACGCAGACCTAGCGCTTGCGGTCATAGACGAGCTAAAAAACGGCGACTTCGTGCAAAAGCGCTTTACCGCCGTCGGCGAGAGAGCGTGAGCTTAAAATTTTGCGTAATTTAGCTAAAATAAGGCCGCGCAAAAAGGACGCGCGGATTTTAAATTTAAACCAAGGCTGATTATGCAAATAGGACAAAAATTTTCCATCGCTATCCACATCCTGCTTAGCTGCGAGTTTTTTAAGGACGAGAAAAACACGAGCGAGTTTTTAGCCGGCACGATCGGTACGAATCCCGTCATCGTACGAAATATCATTAGGCTTTTAAAATCTGCAAATTTGATAAACGTAAGCGCGGGCACGGGTGGTGCGAGCCTAGCAAAAAAGCCCGATCAAATCACGCTGTTTGATATATTTTCGGCGGTAAACGAGGGCGAAAAGGGCATCTTTAAAATCCACAAAAACTCGCCGCCGCCTTGTCCGCTAGGAGGCAGGATCGAGGCGCTTTTGACGCCTAAATTCGCCTCCGCACAGCAAGCGATGTTTGATAGCTTGGCGGGCGTAAATTTGCAAAATTTGCTAGACGAGCTTGGCGTAAAAAGCGTCGCCGAAATTTAAATTCACGGCAAACTTTTTCTTTGTTTTCTAATAAATTTATATATTTTAAAATATAATTCGTAAATTTAATCAAAGGAGTTTCAAAGTGGAAGCAGACGTAAAAACCGTCAAATCAAAAAGCCTAATCAGAAGGTATTTTGAGATAAATTTGCTCTATAAAATTTTAGCCGGGCTGATTTTAGGAGCGATATTTGGCGCTATATTTCAAAACGCAACCGGCGCTATCGCGGTACTAGAGCCGTTTGGAGATATATTTATAAGACTGCTTAAGATGATCATCGTGCCTATCGTTACGGCTTCGCTCATCGTGGGCTGTAGCTCGATCGCGCCGTCTGATCTGGGTAGGGTAGGGGCGAAGGTGCTGCTATTTTACCTTGCTACCTCGTTTTTTGCGATACTTATAGGCCTTGGCGTGGGGATATTTTTAGAGCCAGGAGCCGGCCTTGGTATCACGGGCGCCGCGTCTGCGCAGGCTAAAGCGGCCAATGCGCCTTCTATGTCGCAAATTTTAGTAAATCTTTTCCCGACTAACCCCATAGAAGCGATGGCAAAGGGCGAAATTTTGCAAATTATCACATTTAGTCTATTTTTCGGCGTCGCGCTTTCGTTTGTAAAAGACAGCAAGGACGAGAGGTTAAGCAAACTGGGCCATCTCATTTACGACGTATTTGACGGGATAAACCACATAATGTTTAAAATCGTTAGTTGGATAATGCAGTACGCCCCTATCGGTGTTTTCGCGCTGATTTTTATCGTATTTTCAAAGCAAGGCGTAAAGGCTTTCGGCCCGCTGCTAGGCGTCACGATTAGTACTTATATCGGCTTTATCGCTCACGTAGCGCTGATTTTTACTTTGGCTTGCCTAGCTATAAAAATCAGTCCTTTGAAATTTCTAAATAAGGTAAAATCTCCGATGATAACGGCATTTGTTACCAGAAGCTCGGGCGGAACGCTGCCTATATCGATGAAAACCGCGGATGAGGATATGGGGATACCGAGGCAAATTTACGGCTTTGCCCTACCTGTCGGAGCAACCGTAAATATGAACGGCACGATCATATATCTTGGCATCTGCGCGATTTTTATCGCAAACGCCGTCGGAGTGCAGCTTGACATGGGAGCAAAGCTAACTATCATTTTAACGGCCGTCCTTGCCGCCGTCGGAACCGCGGGAGTGCCGGGTGCCGGCGCTATAATGCTTTTGATGGTGCTTGAATCAGTCGGCCTAAAAGTAGAGAGCGGAAGCGCCGTAGCCGCAGCGTATGCGCTGATTTTAGGAATCTTGATATGGGACGTACGTCGTTAAACGTCGGCGGAGATATGTTAGGCGCGGTTTTCGTCGCTAAAAATGAAAATAGTCTTGATATGAGCAAATGGGAGTAGTTTGCGGCTAGAATTTGGCTATAATCAGATAAAAATTTAAAAAGGATTTATATGATTTTTATCGATGCTTGTTTAAAAAAAACCACGCCTTATACGCCCGTTTGGATGATGCGCCAGGCGGGTCGGTATCTACCCGAGTATATGCGAGTTCGCTCTGCGGCGGGGGATTTTCTATCGCTTTGCAAGGATTATAAAAAAGCCAGCGAAGTCACGATCCAGCCGGTTGAAATTTTAGGCGTGGATGCGGCGATACTTTTTAGCGATATCCTAGTCGTGCCGCTTGAGATGGGTATGGATCTGCGCTTTGAAAAGGGCGAGGGACCCGTTTTTTTAAATCCTATAAAAACCGCCGAGAATTTAGATGCTTTAGACGTCGATAAGGCGGTAGAAAATTTATCTTACGTTTATGATACGATCGGACTTACGAGGCAAAATTTAAGTGCGGACAAGGCGCTTATCGGATTTTGCGGAGCGCCGTGGACGATAGCTACTTATATGATAGAAGGCGGCGGAACGAAAACTTACGCCGTCTGCAAGAAGCTGCTTTATACGAATCCGGAGTTTTTGCACCGAATTTTGGCTAAGGTCGCAGACGCGCTTACGCTCTATGTCAAGCGTCAAATCAGAGCTGGAGTAAATGCGGTGCAAATTTTTGACAGCTGGGCGGGCGCGCTTGAAGATAGCGCGTATATGGAGTTTGGCTGGAGGTATATCATGCGTATCGTAGATAGCGTCAAGGCTGAGTTTCCGGATATTCCGCTTATCGTATTTCCAAAGGGAATTAGCGGATATTTGGATCAAATTTCCGGAAATTTCGAGGTTTTGGGCGTTGATTGGAGTACGCCTTTAGAGCTTGCTAAGGCAAAACTTAGCCCTCGCTACGTCCTTCAGGGTAATATGGAGCCTACGCGCCTTTACGATAAAAAGGCGATTGAAACGGGCGTGGAACGAATTTTGCAGACGATGAAGGGCGCGCCTCATATATTTAATCTCGGACACGGCATATTGCCCGACGTCCCGGTAGAAAACGCGAAATACTTCATCAAACTAGTACAAGAAAAAAGCGCAAGATAGCGTAAAAAAGGAGGAAAAATGAACAATTTGGGTATCAAATTTAAGATCATGACGATAGCTATCGTTGGTCTTTTGGGGCTTGGCATAATGAGCGCCTATATGCTAAACAGTATCGCAAAAACTCGCGCAAAAGCCGAGTATAGCGAACAAATCGTGGATACGATCACGAATCAAAACAGCTTCATTCACGAGCTACAAAAGGAACGAGGATTTAGCTCGGGAGTGCTAGCGGGCGGAGATAACGCTAAGCTACTGGCACAGCGAAAAAATGTAGACGCAGCGCTTGAAAAACTAGCCGAAAAAAGCGAAATAGCTCCCGAGCTGGCTAAAGTCCGCTCCGAGGTCGATCAAAAAGGCAGCGATAATCCAATCGGCCGTATAACGAATATTTTAAGAAAAGAGGTTATCGCGATAAACGGTTATAGCGACAAGCTCGAGCCTAGCCTTGTAGATGATCTAAAGCGCATCATTATCGTAGGCGAGATAAAGGAGTCTTTCGGTATCTTGCGCGCTACGCTAAATGGAGTCTTTACTAAAAAAAGCATAAGCAAAGAGGATTATAACAAGGTAGTTGCGCTAAATAGCGTCATAAACAAATTTATGCAAGATTTCGACGAATACAATCCTAAAGAATTTAGCGACGAATTTGATAATATCGCTAGAAAAAAGGCAGACTTTAACGACGCGATGAATATCATAAAAAACGTCGTAGCTACCGAGGATGCTTCTTATAATGCGCCTAAATGGTTTTCAAAGATAAGCATCTCTATAGACGCGATGAGAGAACTTGAGCTAAAGTTGCTAGAAGGTATGCAAAAGGACGCAAAGCAAATAAAAAGCGACGCGAATACTCAGATGATCGTTAGCGTCTCGGTTATCGCGGTTTGTATCGCGCTAATGCTGCTTGTATCTATCTTAATCGGTAAAAATTTAATCTCCGGCATCGACTCGACTAAAAACGGGTTGGTTAGATTTTTCGAATTTTTAAATAACAAAACCGATAAAGCTCAGCTTCTAAATCGCGGCGGAAGCGACGAGATCGGACAGATGTGCGCGCTGATAAATGAGAATATCAAGCAAATCGAGGCGAATTTGGCGGAGCAAAACGGATTTATCGCCGAGGCAAACGCATTCGTAAATCAAATCGGCAAGGGTAACTATGCGGCCCAGCTAAACGCAAATACCTCAAATCCGGCGCTTAGCCAGCTAAAACAGACGTTTAAAGACTTACAAATCGCGCTAAAAAACGCTATAGCGGCAAACGGCGACGACGTGTTAAATTTACTCGAAAGCTTTAAAAAGCAAGACTTTACTAAAAGGCTTGACGATGAGGGCAAGATGGCTACCGGTATCAACGCTCTGGGCGATGAGATAGCGGGTATGCTAAGGGCAAATTTGCAGCAGGCGCACACTCTTGAGGAAAAGGCGGAGTTTTTGGCTCGCTCGATGCAGCAAGTCACTCAAGGCGCTAGCTTGCAGGCAAATTCTTTACAAGAAAGCGCCGCCGCAGTCGAAGAGATGTCTAGTTCTATGAGCGCTATTAGCCAAAAGGCCGAGGACGTAACCCGCCAAAGTGAAGAGATCAAAAACATCATCGTCATAATCCGCGACATCGCCGATCAGACAAATTTACTCGCTCTAAACGCAGCCATAGAAGCAGCAAGAGCAGGCGAACATGGACGTGGCTTTGCCGTAGTTGCCGACGAAGTACGCAAACTAGCCGAACGAACTCAAAAGAGCTTAGGAGAAATCGAAGCTAACGCAAACGTGCTAGCTCAAAGCATCAATGAGATGAGCGAGAGCATCAGAGAGCAAAGCGAAGCTATAAATATGATAAATCAAGGCGTGGCTGAGGTTGACGAGTTAACCAAGCAAAACGTCAGAGTAGCAAACGATACTAGCGCCGTAACCGCCGAGGTCGATAGTATGGCTAAGGCAATCGTCGAGGACGTGAGGAAAAAGAAATTTTAGCTTAAGGAAGCGGGCTGTTGTAAATTTAAGCCCGCTTCGCACATTTACTTGCTAAATAGCGCTAAATTTATGTTTGATTGCCGCCTTTAGGCTATATTTATTTATGAAATTTAGCCGCCATTTTCCAGGCTTTTTCTTAAATCTTTTTTGTTTGCCGAGCTTAAATTTAGCGCACCGACATCGATAGCGCCCGTATTTGTTTGCGCCTAAGCCTGTATAAAATTAAATTTAACGCTTTTTAGCCTTTTTCCCAACTTGCGGTTTTTGACGATTAATGTATAAATCTAAACCGAATTATCGTTTATATTTTTGGCATTAAACGGCAAGCACCAGGGCATAAAATGTATCAACTCTATTTTTAAATGCTTTTTAGCTTCGGCGCTTAGGCATTTAAACCTCTAAGCTAAATTTGGCAAAGCCGCAAAGTCGGGCAGGCAAATCTTTGGCAATTAAATTTACGAGATATCTCCAAACTTCGTAACGGATCTAAAATTTACTTCGTCTTAGGTATAATCGCGCATCTTAAATTTAGGAAAATCAATGAAAATAGTCTTTGGTCCCGTTAGCTCGCGTCGCTTCGGTACGTCTCTGGGCGTCGATTTATCGCCTGCGCAAAAATGCTGTAACTTCGACTGCGTTTACTGTGAGCTAACCGCTGCCAAGCCCGTCTTTGCCGCCATCGATCCGCCAAGCGTAGAGCAGGTGACGGCCGAAGTAAAAACCGCTTTAGCCGCACATCCGCACATAGACGTCATCACGCTCACGGCAAACGGCGAACCTACGTTATATCCGCATTTAGCACGTCTTGCGCGAGAGTTAAATTTGATAAAAGGCTCCGCTAAAACACTCATCCTCTCAAACGGCTCGGGTGCGTTAAATCCGCAAATTTGCGAAGCTCTAAAGGAGCTTGATATCGTCAAATTTAGCCTTGATAGCGCGGTGCAAAAGACGTTTACGAGGATAGACCGAGCTGGAGTAAAGACCGATGTAAACGAGCTTATTGATGCGATGGCGAAATTTAGGCGAGAGTTTAAAGGCGAGCTGGTGCTTGAAATTTTAGTAGTGGCGGGGCTAAACGATACGGCGGTAGAGTTTATGGTGCTAAATGATGCTGTTAATAAAATTTTGCCAGACCGCGTGGATATCAGCACGATAGACCGCCCGCCCTCATACCCCGTAAAAGGCGTTAGTACCGAGGTTTTAAAGGAGTTGGCCTCGCTGATAACGGGCGCGCCTTGCGTCATTGCATCGGCAAAATATAGCGGCGAAAAATTCGATCTTAGCAAAGATGAACTGCTGGAACTAATAAAACGCCGTCCTCAAAGCGAAAATGACGCAACGAGCAGCTTTTCTGAGGGATCAAAGCAAAATTTAGACGAACTTTTAGCGCAAAAAAAGGTAAAAAAAATAAATGTTGCTGGGGTTTGGTTTTATAAACTTGTCTAGATTTATGTTCTGTCGCTGGTTTTAGTCCCGAGCGACGCATCGGATTGGCCTTACGCTGCGCCGCTAGATACGAGCGCGGTCTTGCGCGGTAGGCTGGACGGGCTTTATATAAAGTGAGCTAAAGGAGGTTTGCAATCAGCTGGCGCGACTCGCTCACGATAGATTTTAAGGCACGGAAATATCTATTTTGGTTTTGAAACAGCTCGCAAATACGGTTCGTATCGTTTTTGGCATGCTTGATTTTTACGGACTTGATCTTGTGTTACTGGACTTGCTTTATTTTTTTGAAAATTTAAGCTAAAATTTATTGACAAACTTGGCGCTTTTATATATAATACGACTTCTTTTATTTAAGATATTCCGGATTAGCTCAGCGGTAGAGTAGTCGGCTGTTAACCGATTGGTCGCTGGTTCGAATCCAGCATCCGGAGCCACTTAATATTTCCTTAAGCTTCCGATTAATTCCGATTTTTATCAAAAAAGCCCTAAAATACGAGATTTGCTTTTACTTATATTTCCATTTTATTCTATTTCTTTTCGTTTTTTTGTATCATGTTTCCGAAAAACATGGTATCTCTTATGGTATCTCCTTTAAAATTATACTTTTAGGAGATACCATAAACTTGAATTAAGCGCCATTTTTCGGAGCTTTTCACAACTTTTTTAGAAAGTAAAAAATAGCAATTTTTTAGATAAAAATGAAGCTTTTTGCTGCTTTTTGAAAGAGAGATACCTCAAGAGATACCGTAATGTTTTTCAAAACCCTAATTTTAGGTATCTTTATATCGTTTTTAGAAAAAAGATCGCAAAAAGACATTCTAGATCCTCTTTTTGCTTTTTTAAATTCTTAAAAAACATTATAATGGATGCATGAGATAAAAAATACTATAAGGAAAAACAGAGATATGGTAATTACGAAAGAAGAACAGATACAAAAACTTCCCGTTAGCGGGAAGAAACAGATGCATAGTTTGGCTTGCCTAAAAGAGCTGAAGCTTATTCTTACTAGTAGCGGAGCTAAGATATTTAAATTTCGTTACGAGAATAAACTAACCGGAGATAGAACCACTAAAACTTTAGGAGAGTATAGGCAAGGGGTTTATTCTATAAAAGAAGCTAGAAACGACGCTATAAAATTACTTATGCACTATCAAGAAACCGGAAGCATTCACAAAGAAATAGAGCTAAACTATAGCGATCTTTGGACTCAGTGGAGAAAACAAAGAGCCTCAAGAACGGATATCAAGCATAGTAGCGACGAAAGTACTTTAAATTTAGTAGAGCGCTGCATACTTCCTTTAATAGGAAATATAATGCTTAAAAACTTTAACGACGCAAAAACTACCGATATGCTTCTTACTCAGTTTAAAAAGCTTCAAACTCCCGATAACCCTAGAACCGAAACTCTAAGAAAATGCGTAAGATATGTAAGAATGTCTTTGGATTTCGCTATTATGAAGGGATATCTAAAAACGAATCCTGCAGATATTATAGGTAAGAATTTTAAATCCCTTATGGTTCAAAAACCTACTAAACATTTTAGAGCCATAACCAATCCTAAGATTTTAAAAGAATTTATAGCTTCGATTAACTCTTACTGTGGAGACGCTAGTATACTAAACTGCCTTAAATGGCAGTGCTATACGCCCTACGCTCTCAAAATGCTAGAAACATAAGCTGGGACGAGATAGATTTTAATAAAAAGATATGGACTATACCCGGTGAAAAGATAAAGATGACACAGGATTTTATTATTCCTTTAACCGATATGGCTATAAATATCTTAAAAGAGCAAGGTATTAAAAAGAGTGGATATGTATTTGAATCTGGAATCTCAAAAACCAGAATGCTTAGCGAAAACACTCTAAATCAAGCCATAAAACGCATAGGCTTTGGAGATCAAACCGTATCTCACGGATTTAGAACCACGTTTTTAACTATAGCCGATGAAAACTCCATAGCTCAAGGATTTAGCGACAAGATTTTATCTCTTTGCATAGACCATAGACTAAGATACGCCGTAGCTTCAGATAAGGCGTATAATAGAGCTAAATTCGAATCCGAAAAAAGAAGAGTATTTGAATGGTGGCACGGCTATTTGGGCGAACTAGGGTTTAATAAGTAAATTGATTACGTTAGAAGCGACGTAAATGTTGCTTCTAGCATCTATTTATCGTATAATAGAATTCAAAGGAAAACATCATGGGTAGTAGTTTTAAAATAAGTTACGAAGAGCATATATCTATTTCAACCAAGAGCATTCACGCTAAAAAACTAGGAGAAACAAATAAAACAGCCTACATATCGAACAATGACGAGCGCAAAGAAAAGCTTATCAAAGACTCGGTTATTAATCTATACGCCTTAGCCTTAAAAGAAAAGGAGTTTTACGATTTTAAAGATTACGAGACCGACGATTACGAAAAATTAAAAAGTATAGCTTACAATCCGTTATTGGATACCAAAAAGAAAGGTTATGGCAGAGAAAAGAAGATCGCAGATCAAGTAAAAAATACGTTGGGCTTAGAGTGCGCGCAAGATCCGCACAAATACCTAATCAATACTTTTTATATAAAAAAGTACATAAGTAATAATCGGTCGAACATCAGGAGCGAGGATAGGCATCTTAAAAATTTATTTAACGACTTATTCGAAAGGCTTACGTTGCTTAGTGTTGAAAATAAATCTTCTCAACCCCAGGCTGTAAACGATAAAAACTGCTATATAATATCTCCATGCAAAGTTTTGGAAAATCACGTTAGAAATATAAAAAGCTTTAAAATCGACGAATACGAAGAGTATAGGCTTTTTCAAGATAGTGCTTTTATAGTCCTAACCAGCCTTAAGGCTAGTTATACTTGGGAACTTATAACAATAAAAGACTTTCTAAAAAAAGAAGCCGCACTCAAACAAGAACAAATGCAAAAAGAACCTACCACAAGTTCCCCTATGGTATTGTATCTTTATACCCCTAATGAAGTCGGCAATATAAAATTTGATTACTTCATAAAAAACGTAGCCGCAATAATAGCTTATAAAGGCGGAGTAACCCTCATAGATAATGATTATAGAACCGTAGATTTAAAAGATATAGGAATGGAAATTTTTGAACTTGATATATTTAAAGATAGATGGATAAGCTTTAGATATGAGGATAGTCTAGTAATATTTTCAAGAAAATATCCTAAATTTTACGAATTTGATAAGATGGCGGATGATATTAGCGCAGTTAGAACTAGACGAAAGATATACGGAAAAGAAAACTTCGCTCGCGCAATAAATGCTTGCCTCTCGGGCTCTTTGGATATCGATAGGTCTTTGAGACTCGTCGAAGGAAGTAATTTATTACTATCGAATGATTTTAAAGATGCTTTAGGCGGGGAATTTAAAAAATCGCTATCATATAAATACGCAAAACAAGATCGAAACGATTTAAACGAAGCTTGGCTAAAAAGCGATCTAAAATTTCTTTATCAAGCTACTAACCCTTGGTGCGAAAAAACCATTTCTAAAGAAGAGGCGGCGGTGCTTATACTAAAAGAAAAAACGGGTGTTGTCTTGTCCAAATTTGTTAAAGAACACAAAAACTCCGATACTTTCAAATATACTTTTATAAGAAGTTCGTTAAAATAAGAATTCTATAAAACCCCCATAACTGCGGATCTAGCTAGCATAGGTGGAATGAACTCAAGTGCTTTTTAGTTTACAATTCTCCTTGTAAAACCAAAAAACAAGGAGAAAAAATGGCAAACGAAATTTCGTTTCATCCAAACGACATACAGACTACTCTGCTGGCCGATAGAAATATATTTCTTTACGGCGAAATAAATCAAGATATCTGTCTTGGTATCCAAAAAACCCTTTTATACTTTGACGGCATAGACGACAAAAGCGATATAAATATCTATATATCGGGACCAGGAGGCTCAATAAACGACGGTCTGGGCTTAATAGATATCATGAGAACGATAAAATCTCGTATAAACGTCATATGCGTAGGGCAAGCCGCATCGATGTCGGCTCTAATATTTTTAAACGGTGACCGCAGATACATGATGCCAAACTCACAGCTCATGCTTCATCAGCCTTTAGGTGGAGCTTCTGGGCAAGCTAGCGATATAGAGCTTATCTCAAAGCAAATTTTAAAGCTGAAAGCATGGATTAACAATATGATCTCGCAAAACAGCGCCTTAGATCTTAAAAGGGTTGAGAGCATAACCGATAGGGATTGCTATATAGATGCTCAAACAGCATTGGAGTACGGCTTGGCTGACGACATCATAAAACCTACAAAAAATAGAAAAACAAAAAATCAAATAAAAAGGATAACTAATGTCTAAATTTTCAATCTTAAACAAGTCAAACAAAAAAGTGGACGCAAAGTCTGACGGTCAAACAGAAAAAGAGGGTGCTATTCATATAGATAAAGACTTCACCCATGCTATGATTACCGGTCAAACCGGATGCGGCAAAACGACTTCGGCTATATTGCCTATTATGGATGATCGCATAAAATCCGGCTATGGATTGCTGGCATTTGATTATAAGGGCGGCGAACACTTTAAGATAAAGTACTTAGCCAAAAAATACAAAAGACTAAAAGACGTAGTTATGATTAATGTTCCTTGGGGAGAACGCATTAACATAACCGCAGAAGCTAGCGAAAAACTATTACAGAATTTTTTCAAGTTAAGCTTCGGAGGCAAAAACGATCCTTTTTGGGCCAATATGGCTACAGGCATAGCTTCGAAAAGCATTTCTTTATTGGCCAGTATCGATGAATTTAACAAAAGCGGTTTTTGCGAGCTTATGAGAGGACGTCTAGAGGATGCTACGCCTCATATAAAAAACCTATTTAAACACACTCAGGCAATATCTAATTTTAGAGTTTTTTATGACACGGTAAAAGAATACAAAAATTATGTTCGTAATGGTAGCGATGTTCTTAAAAGTTTTCAAAATTTTAAAGACGATCCAGCTGACTTAAGAGCCGAAGTAGCTAAAAATATACATAAGTTAATTGCCGTAAAAGATAAAGTTAGCAGCTTCTTAGAAACTTTTAGTGAATACGCTTATTGCGCCAACCATGACACAAGGGAGCAAAAGGAGAAATTTTACGGCAACTATAGTTTTATGCTTTTGGCCCTACAAGATTTGGCGGATTCTGAATTTTTAAACCATGACGGTGCTAGCATAAGCTCGCTTTTAAATGATGGAAAAATCGTTATAATTAACTGTGCCGGCCTAAAAGATAACGCAACCGAGCTAATTATAAATTCGACCCTTTCAAATTTAGTTAAAAGAATAGCCAAAAGTGATAAAAATCCGGTAAGCGTATTTATAGACGAAGCCCAAAGGGTTCTTAATGGCTCAACCGATCTTTACGCAGACGTATTAAGAGAAGCCAAAGTAGAGCTTATACTCGCTTTTCAAAACGAAGACATCTTGAAGCAAAGTATAGGGGGCGAAGCTAGATATAAAGGGTTAGTCGGAAATTTGAGCCACCAGTACTTCTTTAAAAACTCACAAAAACAGTATGCGGATGGAACCAATAGAGATTTTAGCAAACTTAGTTCCTTTGAATATTATCACGAGGGTCAAATTTATAAAGCTAAACCCATGTTTATCAAAGAAAATGATCTTTTAAAAGCCGAACTCGCGTTTCAAAAATTGCACAACATAGCTAGTGCCTACACTACTGAAAATATCGCTGAAGACGAAGTGCTAATTTACAATGAAGAGCTTTATAGGGCCAATAACTCTTTTATATGTAAAAGGATTAGCGATGGATCGATCAGGCAAGTAATTTATCTTAATGAGCGCACAAAAAATGAATTAGATGAACTTTTTGAATCAGATGAGTATCTATATATAGCTTAGAGACTTGATGGGTCCAAAAGGGCCCAATATTTTTATATAAAAAAGGATTTAATATGGGAACCAGAGCATTGCGTATTTCAGAGTTAAAATTAGAAAAAGATATAAAGGAATTTGCGGTTTTATTCGAAGAGATGGACGGTAAAATAGCAAGCTTAAAAGACGGCATAGGTAAAGATTCCGCTGAAGAAGCCGCAGGAAAGATTAGTGAATGCATGAAATTTTACGAAAAGAACTTTTATCCTAGAATTCACGATATGAGATATTATATGGATTTCGTCTCCTGCTTATCTTCGATGGTTAAGCATAGAGCAAGATGGATACGAGTTAAAGCATTTGTTTGCGGCACGATCTTTGGTTCGTGGTTTATTATTATATGGCAATGGGGAGCATTTTTTTTAAATAACTGAGTTATTTTTAAGTATTTTTATTTAACCAACCTGAGTTTTTATAATTAAGTTAATTTAGATTCAAAAATATAAAGGAAACTCATGAAAATAAACGGCTACGAAATCGTAATTAACGTTTTATCCGATAATTTAACTCCGCAAGAAGCCATCGGTAGGATGGCTCACAACTTAAGAGAGCCCAAGCAAGCCAAGAAAATTCGGTATTTAAGAAGAGGTTCTAAAAGCAATAAGTATTATGTTCAAAGCCCTTTTGGTGCTCTAGTGGATATGTCTCAAACCCAAACGACACATGAGGATATCGATAAAATAATACAAGAGAAACTGTTTAAATTTAAGGCCGATTATGAAAAGCAAAAGATAACCGATAAAAATGGAAAAGTAAAAAAACGAGCTTGGCAAAAGAAGATGACCCCTTTTACCGAAATTATTCTCTCTTTCGGTACGCAAAGACCCAAAGAGCCAAAAGAGGGGCTGAACAAAGATGAATCCGATCTTATCAATGGTTTAGATATGCTTCCTAAGGTTATGGGCTTCATTAACGGTTATTGTAATAAATACGGCGTAGAGTGCATCTCTGCCTGCGAGCATAACGACGAAAAGACCAAACATTGGCAGATAATTTTTGAAAACTACGATTATGCCAATCACACTTGCATTAGGAGAAATAAAACGCAGATGTCTAAATACGGCAAGGAACTGCAAGATATGGGCGCAGATGCGTTTAGGAATATCGCTGTAAGAGGCGTAAGAGGTAGCGAGGCTACTCACAAGAATCTAAAACAAATGCATAAAACCGAGATCTTTTATGAAAACGAAAAAGCGTTAAAAAATGAAATAGATTCCGGCGTTCAAGAGTACGTCAATGAAAATTTTGAGAAGGTAAACCCACTAATAGGCAAGTCGTACTATAAAATATCCAAGGACGGCATGAGCGAGTTCACAAAAACCATTAGCGAAGTGATCTATGATGCTGCCAAAGAAAATATTACGATACTTCAAGCCCCTGAATTAAATGAGCAGATAGACGAGCTAGAAAAACAATTAGCTAGCAAGAGTGAAGTTTTTGCACAAAACAAAGAACTAGAGACGAATAATGAACTCTTGCTTAAAGAAAATTCAGAATTAAAAGAATTAAACGCGAAATTTAGCGATGAAGAGATAGTCATCTCGCAACAAAACGAAATTAAGGAATTAAAAGAGGCTATAAAACAAAAGGATATCGTCGTAAAAGAGCTCGAAAATAAGATATCAAGCGACGAAAAAATCCTAGAACAAGCTCAGACTAATGAGACAGAAATGAAAAGGTTAAAATATATCGAAGGTCAAAAGATTAATATCGAAATCCAAAACAAGTATATAGAAGAAGAAAAAGCCAAATTAGAAAAACAAGTGTCGATATACAAAGAAAAAGCAAGTAAAATAGAATGCCTAAACGAAAAACGCGAAAAAACGGCTCAAAAGTTAAAACAAGCCGTAGAGGCAAACAAAACTATACGAAAAGAAAGGCGGGAACTGGTAAAAGAAAACGAAAGGCTAAAAGAGGAGAATGCTTTACTTAAAGCCTTTAAAGATAAAGTCGTAAATTTCTTGAATAGTATAGCAAATAAAATTCCAATCATAAAGGAGTTTATTGAAAACGAAATGTCAGATACAAAGCGGGAGAGGGTTGGAGAAATGGATACGGGGATTGGAATGGAGTGAATTTATTAAAGTCGGATATGATAAATTAGTCATGCACCTTTATTGCGGAAGGTGCTTTCCGGAGCAGATATTTAGCTACGCAATTACAACTTTTTTTGAATATAATTTTACCTTTTTTTCTACTTTAAGCCCAAACTTTATAAAATTATTTGGCTCTGTTGTAATAACTTATTGATTTAAGGTTTTTAAAAAAATAGCTCTTTAAAAAGAGCCATAAAAAATCAAGTATAAAAAACATCGTTTTGTGTTTTTAAAATATTAACTGCATTTAAAAAACCCCATTGTTTAGAAATGGCTTCTTTAACTTTTTTAGTAATTTTTTCTAATTCTTTAATATCACAAGGTATAGGTATTTTTATCTCTTTCCACCTATCAGCTATGTTCGGCAATGTAGTATCTATGAAAATTTTATTTTCAAGTTGCTTGTAGGTCAAGATATGCGACAAAGCATAAATAAGATATTCTGCCGTTAATCTGTATTTCTCCATAGCTTTTTGAGCATTTACTCTAAGAACCAAAATTTCCCTAGTCAAAATTACATTAATGTCATTTCTTGATACCATCGCTACACTGCCTATTCTATAGCTTCCACGTCTTACAAACAATATATCTTTTTGTTTTAGTCTTTTTTGAAAAGAAAAAAGTCTTTTATATTCGTCAAGCGGTATCATTGCAGTAGGGTCTTTGTAAATCTGCCAATTTACAATGTCTTTAACTCTGATATATGGAATTTCGCCTTCGCCTTTTAGCTCACCTTTAGGAGAGCCGTGTCCATCAAAGAAAGTTACACACTCATTATTTATTAATTCTTGCAGTGAGATTAAATGTAGATTTTTCTCTCTAGCAAAGTTTAAAATTTCAGCTTCTTTGCTTTTCCAAAAATATCTAGGAATTAAAATATCGCTATTTATAACCTCTTTGGCTTCCACTTGAAATGTGTATTGTTTTTCGTTTGTTATTCCTTTGATTTCGTCAATAATTTTTAATGTGTCATCTTTAATGTTCTTGTCTGCATCATAAATAGGCTTTCCGTTGTGGTCGTGTCCTGCAAATTCGGCGACCGCCATATTTATATATCTTTGCTGTTTTTTGTTCTTTTGAATTATTAAGATAATACATTTTGCATTGTTATGCGGTCTAAAAGTATCGTGAGGAATATCTATTAGCCACTCAATGTTGTGCTTGTATAAAAATTCTCTAACATACCTTGTGCTAGGTGCGTGAAAGTATGTCTCAGGCAAGATTATGGCTAAACGACCTCCATCTTTTAAAAGTTGCATATTTCTTTCTAAAAACAGCGTTGAAACATTGCCCTCTTTTTTATCAAAATTTAGCTTATACTGATCAAGTTTTGTTTTGCCGGTTACTTTTATGTCTTTTCCAAACGGAGGATTTGAAAAGGATATATCAAAGCCATCTAACTTTATTGAGTTTTTTGTAAGTTCTCCCCAATGGCTTGGTAAATCAAGACTATCCTCACAAAAAATACCGCCTTTTCCATCGCCTAAAATTGTCATATAAGCTTTACCTACTTTTGTTAGAAAGCTATCTTTTTCAATACCTCTTATGTTTTTAATGGCTAAAGCCATTTTTTCCTCAGCTCTTGAAATTTCGTTTGAAATAGTCTTGTCAAGAATGTGCCAAAGATACTTTAAAGACTCCACTAAAAACCCACAGCTTCCACACGCCGGATCAATGATAGAATGCTTTTTATCAGGTGCTACTATTTCAACCATCATTCTAACTATATTTTTAGGTGTAAAGAATTGCCCTTGAGAGCCTTTAAGTGAGTATCCTATAAAAACTTCAAAAGCATCACCTACACTATCTCTATCGGTTTCTGTAATACAAATATTTTGGAGTTTTCCTATAACAAGTTTTAAAGTTTTTCCATCAAAAGTTATGGTATCTTGCTCACTTAAAACATCATCATATTTTTCTTGAATATCGGCAAATAGCTCACCTATTCGCTCTTTTACTTCGTCATCACTCTCATCTACTGAGGCTCTAAATCTAACCATCTCATCATTGTCAGTAAAACGCTCGTCGTAAATTTTGCAAAGTATCAAAAGTATCATCTCTTTTGCAATTTGCTCATCTCTATTTACACCTGTGCTGTTTGCGACAATTCGCCCTCTAATTTCTTTGAAAATATCCTTTAAATTATGAGTAGGCTTTAAGTCTTTTCTTAAATACTTTCCTATTTCACTTAGTTTTTCATTGTGTTTTGGAAAGGCAGCAATTTCTTCAAATTCTATATTGCCTGACTTTTCTATCTTTTTTAGATATACACTCTCATCGCCGTTAAACCAAATTCCTATATTTGCTTCACAAAATTTAAGATAATCTTTAAGTTGCTCGACACCATCTTTTCTATCTTTTTTCTTGCACTCTACTACGATTTTAAGTTTTTTCTTGCCTTTTATCGTTTCAAACACAGCAATATCAACAGGGTAGCCTCTTTTGTCGGATGGACTTGCTTTTACCCTATATTGTGGGTGGGATTGTATAAGTTCTTTTGGATAACCATAATCCTCGTGAAGTATTTTAAGAAATGGCTGAACGGCTTCTCGCTCCTCCGGTGTGTCTTTTATATTTTTCCCTGTTATAAAATCTACTATGGTATTTTGTTGTTTTTCGCTCATTTTTTACTCACTTTTTTGTAAATTTGTCTAGCTTGCTTGTAGTAACGGAATAGAGGGTCTATCTACTATATTAATAGATTTGCTAAGACACTCTGTATTTACAATGTGGTCTAGCAGTATTCGCTCTTTATCGCTTTTAGCTTCTTTGGCAAAATTCACAAAGTTATTATAAACAAGATAGTTATTAAGATATTTAGTGGATACGCCTTTGAAGCTATGGATTAGCATATTCTTTAAACGAGAGTGGTAGTTATTGATTGTTTGGATATTGAATGAGCCTAGCTTATACTTATTGCGTGGTATTCTAATGTGGTTTAATCCCATTTCATAGGATAGTTTAGAATAAGCCCTGAAACTATCAGTAACAAACACGCTATCTCTAGCTATCTTACCACCTAGAACTATATTTAAAGAGTGAATATTTGGCTTACCTAGATTAGCTACTTTTGATACAGATAAACCACCTAAATTTACACCACAACTTACGCAAACCTGCTCCTTAGATAATCCACGCCTAGTTGCAGGTTCACCTCTGTGCTTGGCTGGGCGTGGTAAGTTAAAAGATTTGTGATGACCTTTGAAAGAGAGCGGTAGAAAAGTTTCGTCAGCTTCAACTACTCCGTCTAATTTGACTTCATCATGCATTTTTTGTAAAGCGTCTAGTATTTTATGTCGCCACACAAAGGCTGTTCTAGTTGATATACCGCAGATTTCAGCAGTTTTTCGCAGAGAGTATTTTTCAACCATACAATGGATATATTGTTTCCAAACTGACAAATCTTTCTTAACAGCGTAGAATATGGTTTGGTTTCTCGTGCCAAAAGTTTTACCGCACTCTTTACATATAAAACGCTGAAATCCGCTAACCTTGCCGTTTTTGCTAAATTCTGTTGAGTTACAATGTGGGCAATGAGTTATCTCTCTTTTAACTTGGTCTGCCTTACTCGGCTCATCTTGAATTTTGATTGATTTTAGGAATGTTTTCTTATCTTTTTCAGAGAGTGAGCCAAAGAGTTGTCTAATTATCTCAATTTCATTAGATACTTTTTGCACTGAAACTCCATATATTTCGTTGTTTAATTAGGATATATTCTAACAAAATTTAACTTAATTTTCAATAAGTTATTACAACAGAGCCAATTATTTAATCACGTGGAGCGGATATGAAAAGAATTGCGCTGATTCTAGCTACTCGTTTAAGCACGTTTGCACATACACAGAACAGAGACGAAAAATGATGGATGCAAAGAGGCAATGAACACAAAAGGTGTTCAGCATGTTTATGCCACGGGTATAACAGCGGGGACCTAGCTTACTTTAACGGTTTTTCGGCAATTTAAAATTTAATGGTTTAGAGCATCACGGCTTAAGCTTGCGGAATGTCAATCATATAGATTGGTGTAAAAAAGATACCTACTAGGCAAAATTATTTACTTAAACGATAATGACAACCGACAAGCCGTTATAAAACAGCCGCCCCAAAAAAAATGCTATCGAGCTATATATTGTATCTAATGATAACATTTCTATTTGCTACGATCTTAAAGTTTTTAACGTTCCGGTTTACACTACTTCTCTTTATCGCTTGATATTGATAGACAACTGCCGTCAAAGCAACGAGAGTTCATGATATGTAAGCAAGCAATGTTACGACGAACTAGAGACTTAGTATCTCAAAATAGAAACATTGGAAAAATACGTCAAAAGAGCTAAAGATTATCTTAATTTCAGATATATATATATTAGCCGATCGTGTCACGACAGATGCGGAACTTAAGGCGATAGTCGCTTTAAAAACGTAGTTTATATTTATAAATATATGACGGCAGTAAAGGATGCCTACTGTTCTTGGAGCTGCGGAAGCGCTGCGCCGTCATATGAATACTCTATGTATATAGGCAACAAAAAATAAGTCTAAAGAGTATAATATCTGATAACGAAAGATTTACCAAAGCTATCATAGACGAATACGTAAATACCTAGTATGACTAGACTAAAGAGTCTGACGAGCGGTACAAAGACAAAATCGACAGCTTAAAAAAGGGCAAATTCGTCAAAGAATACGCTGGCGTTTTTATATGTAAATGATTTATTAGGTATAGATAAAATAGATGCAGAAGGTTCGTATCTTTATAAGGGAAGCTATAAGATAAGCTGTGGCAAAGTCGAACCTTATCTGACTCAAAAGATAAAGCCTTACGTTATACAAAAGTAAAAGCCGAATGGTTAAAAGGCGTTTTTTGTAAAAATAAGCCCTCTTTTAGTGTATATTTAATAAAATAGAAACTAAATTCCCAAAAAAGGCGTTATGATGAAGTATAATATTGTTTTAGCTCTAATTTTAGCGACAAGCTTAAACGCAGACATAAATATAAAAGTCGAAGGCGACGTGGTTTATAGTATAGATGGCAAAGAGAGCAAGGCTCTAACGGCAAAAAGTGATCAAAAGATTAAGTTTATCTCCGGGAACGGCGTTTTAAAGCTAAACGACGATGTTTTAAAACAAAAATTTAACCTTAAAACCCCTAACGATACTTACGTTGCGGCCGTAGAGAAAAAGAGCGGTTTTTTCTCTACTCTTTTTGCTAAAGCTCAAACTACCTCCATTGGAGCATCAACTAGAGCCGAGGGCGGCTGCGAAGAGATAAATCCCAAAAGAGATCCACTAATAATAAGCGATCACATAACTAAAATAGAATACCGCCAAGACGGCAAGCTTTACGAATTTATCGTGAAAGATAGAAATTTAACGCCCGAATTAAATCTAGCTCCCAAAAACGGCGATAGGATAGATATGATGGATGAAGAAGGATACGAAACCCCTTGCTTTATCGTTAAGATGTAATGAAAATTTTATTACTCTTAAAATCAAGCCTTGAAAAGATAATAAAAAAACCGACGGAATTTAAAACTTTTTCTAGACTCAATGATGTTAAAAGGGCTTTATATTTAGGGCTTTTGGCGGCCATATCTTTTATGATATATAGCCTCGTTAGAGATTACGAAGTCGTTAGAGTTAAATTCGGCGACTTCGAATACGACATAATGCAAGAAATTTACGCCAAATTTCCATCCTCGTCCCAAAACCCAAAGATAGCGGTAATTCTAATAAACCAAGAGTATCTGGATAAGCATAATCTAAGCGACGGACAAGGCGGTATCAAATTTAATTTCACGCCTAGAAGCGTTTTATCCAATGTCCTAGATGATCTTAATAAAACCCTAGCAGAAGCAAAGAGCAAGCCTACCGCTTTGTTACTAGATTACGCTTTAGATTATCCAAGCGATATCAACGGAACCGCCAACCCAGACGATATAGGCTTAATAAGTAGGCTAAACTCATACGCTCTGTCATACCCCATTTATCTACCCAAAGCTAAAAACAAGTTATTTTTGGAAGATTTTAATCTAAACGAAAATATCAAATTTGCTCAAACCAGCGTTGCAAGCGATAAGGACGGCATTGCTAGAGGATATACGCCGTATATTTGCGACGGCGATAAGGTTTTAAGACACCTAGCCTTAGAGTTATCTCAAAGCGAAGTCAAATTTGATTGTCCTAAAGAACCGAGCTTTGAAGAAAGTTTTAAACATAGAATCCTTTACAAAGAGCTAAAAATCGTGGATCAAGGTAGCGGTAAAACCTACGTCTCAAACTATGAAAATATCAAATTTTATCCTGCGGCTAGACTTTCTCAGATAGACGGCGAAGAGTTTGAAAACGCTCTGATACTTATAGGCTCGGATTATCCGGGCTCTGGAGATAGACATAAAACCCCCATAGGTATGATTAGTGGGGTTATAGTACTAGCTAACGCTATTAATACCGCTTTTACTCTAAAAGACGGTTTTAACGTAATGTCTATAGCCTGGGGTATTATATATTATTTCGCATTTTTTAGCCTAGGTATTTACTTTACTATGAAGACGGCCAGAAAACTAAATTTAGAAAGTAAGAATTTTAATATCCTAAGGCTATGCTCCATAGCGATATTTTTTATACCGGCCGTATTTTTATTTTTTAGAGGATTTTACGTTACGTGGATAGTGCCCTTGGCGGTATTCGAGCTTTTAGACATGTCTTCCAACGCCCTTAGGGTAAACGATTTTTTAAAGAAATTCGGTAAGATATCGGCGGTCGTAACGACGCTAGTCGTTGTTTTACTAGTCGCCTTGTTTCTACTGGGCGTATTTTTAGGATTAATATAAAATAAATATGATAAAATACTTTAAATATAGCTAAGGGAATAAATAATGTTAAAGAAAACACTATTAGTGCTTTTTATTATAAGTACTGCTATGATTGCAGCTACGCTTGAAGATGCTAATAACCATCATAAAGCCGGCATGAAATATTATCAAAATGGAGACTATCGAAATGCTTTGATAAATTTTCAAGAAGCTTTAAAAATAAGAGAGAATATGCTGGGCAAAGAGCACCCAAATACGGCTAATAGCTGTAATAATGTAGGCTTTGTTTATAATAGTATGGGGGATTACCCTAAGGCTTTAGAGTTTTATACTAGAGCTTTAAATATAAGAGAAAAGGTTTTAGGCAAAGAGCATCCCGATACGGCTAATAGTTATAATAATATAGGCTCAGTTTATGATAGTATAGGGGATTACCCTAAGGCTTTAGAGTTTCATATTAGAGCTTTAAATATAAGAGAAAAGGTTTTAGGCAAAGAGCATCCCGATACGGCTAATAGCTATAATAATATAGGCTCAGTTTATAATAGTATAGGGGATTACCCTAAGGCTTTAGAGTTTTATACTAGGGCTTTAGATGTATATGAAA